>CAZCER010000078.1:0-11988 GCA_964497385.1 uncultured Armatimonadia bacterium
GTCGGCCTCGTCGAAGAGGAGACCGCGTACCGAGAGCGCGCCCAGCGCGCTCTCGGGGAAGCGAGCGATGCGTGGGGCGCCGAGTCCCTCGCCTCGGAGGACCCGGCCAAGCGCAGGTCGGGCGTTCGCACACTGCGCGGCAACCGCTATCGCGCCGCGCTCGACACGCTGCTCGGAGTGCTCGCGAACGACCCAGATCGCACTGTGCGCGTGACGGCGGCCGAGGCTCTGGGCTGGTGGTGCGCCGACGCGCGCCGCCCGGAGATAGAAGGCGCGCTCGAGGCCGTCCTCGCCGAACCCGGCGCGGATGAGGCTCTGCACTCCGCGGCGACGATCGCGCTCGCCCGGCTGCGTTCCGGCTACAACGTCTACCTAGTGCCATGATGGGGCCCCGCGGCCCCGGGACAGGAGTCTGTCACCATGACGGTTGGTATCCTTTACGGCAGCACGACCGGCAACACCGCTGAGACGGCGCGCCACATCGGCCTGTGCCTCTCGCCTCTCGCGAACGTCGAGGTCCGCGACATCGCGAGCACCGATGTGAGCGAGTTGTCCGCCTACGACGCGCTGATCCTCGGCGCGTCGACGTGGGGCGTCGGCGACATGCAGGACGACTGGGACCCGAAGGCCGGACTCGACGGCCTCGACCTATCGGGCAAGAAGGTCGCGCTCTTCGGCTTCGGCGACCAGGCCGGCTACGGCGACACCTTCGTCGACGCGATCGGCCTCCTCGCCGAGTCCGCGGAGAAGGCCGGCGCGACGCTCATCGGACGTTGGCCCACGGACGGGTACGACTTCGAGGCCTCACGAGCGGTGCGCGACGGCGACTTCGTCGGCCTCCCGCTCGACGCGGACAACCAGGACGACCAGACCCCGGACCGCGTCTCGCGCTGGGTCGCCCTCCTCGTGAAGGAGTTGGGCCTGTGAAGGTGCTCGCGCATCACATCTACGAGTACCGAAAGGGCCTCCGCAACCTCATCCTCCACACGCTGGGATCGGAGTACCGCAGCGAAGTCGAGCGGCGGCTGCGGTCGGCCGGCATCGCCTTCGAGATCTACCCCGTGGGCCCCGCCAAGATCAACGTCTTCTTCGGCGCCGAGGAGTGCCTGGAGGTCGTCCGCTCGTTCGGGCGCGCGTCGCTCTCCGATTTCACGCCCGAGGAGGACTTCATCCTCGGCGTGATGCTCGGCTACGACCGGCTCCTGCAGTGTCGGCGGTACCTCGGGCGGAAGGCCAAACGGCGCGCGTCCAACGTGGACGCGCTGCGGGAGTGTGCGTAGCGCTCCGTTTCTTGGCGCGGGCGCCCGGTCTGGCGGGCGCCCGCGCTCGTGTCGTAAGGTTCGTGGGCCCCCTTCACCCCGCCGCTTCGCTCCGCGATATGGTCTATACTCTGTGGACCTCGGAACGGAGAGCGCGCGCGATGGTTCTTGTACGGCTCGACAAGGTGACGAAGAGCTTCGGCGGAGTCGAGGTGCTGAGCGGCTGCACCTGGCAGATCGACGCGGGCCAGCGCATCGGCATGGTTGGCGAGAACGGCGCCGGGAAGACCACCCTCTTCCGTCTGCTCACCGGTGAGTACACCTCCGAAGCCGGCATGGTGACCCTTCACCGGGGCATCCGGATCGGCATGCTCAGCCAGCAGCCCGAACTCGACCTCAGCGTGAGCGCCGTCGAGGGCATCCTCCGCTCCCGCCCCGAACTCAGCGATCTCGAGGCGCGGATCGAGAGACTGGCGGGACTCATCTCCGAGCCCGAGAGCGACCCGCGCGGCCGCACGGTTGACCAGCTGCTCGAGCAGCACTCCCGCGCCCTCGACCAGTACGGCCAGATGGGCGGGCATGACTTCGAGGCGCGCATCTGCCGCACCCTCGCCGGCCTTGGGCTGCCGCCGGACCACCATCACATTCCCACCAGGCATCTCTCGGGCGGTCAGAAGAGCCGCGTGGCGCTCGCGAAGGTGCTGCTCGACGACGTCGACCTGCTGCTCCTCGACGAGCCCACGAACCACCTCGACATCACCGCCATCGAGTGGCTCCAGGGGTTCCTCCGCACCTTCAGCGGCGCGTTCGTCGTCATCAGCCACGACCGGTACTTCCTCGACGCCGTCTGCACCAAGATCACCGAGATCGAGGACGGCGGTCTCAAGGACTACTCCGGCAACTACAGCACCTACGCCATGACCAAGGAGAACGACCTCGCGACCCAGGCGAAGGCCTTCGAACTCCAGCAGAAGGAGATCAGGCGCCAGGAGGACTGGATCCGCTGGCGCATGCAGCAGGGCACCGAGAAGGCCGTGCGCATGGCCCAGAGCCGCGCGCGCCTTCTCGCGAAGATCGAGCGCATCGAACGTCCGACTCTGAGGCGGCGCCGGGCCGTCCTGAAGTTCGCGCAGCCGAGGTGCCGCAGCGCGGACATTGTGGACATCACCGGCCTCGCGAAGACCTACGGCGAGCGCACCCTCTTCTCGGGCCTCGACCTTCTCATCAACAACGGGAACCGCATCGGGATCGTCGGCCCGAACGGGACCGGCAAGTCGACGCTTCTGAAGATCGTCATGGGCGAGGTCTCCCCGACGGCGGGCAGGGCGCGGCTGGGGCCGACCGTCCGCGTGGGCTACTACGCGCAGGACCGCGAGGACCTCGACCTCGACCGCACGATCCTCGAGCACGTCCAGTTCGCGCGGCCGGACCTCACGATCCAGGACATCCGCACCTTCCTCGCGCGGTTCCTCTTCTTCGGGGACATGCCGATGCTGCCGGTCGGGGTGCTCTCGGGCGGCGAACGGAGCCGCGT
Organism: uncultured Armatimonadia bacterium; assembly: GCA_964497385.1. GTDB lineage: Bacteria > Armatimonadota > Zipacnadia > UBA1398 > UBA1398 > CAZCER01. The sequence goes on from CAZCER010000078.1 coordinate 2,794, forward strand.
GGCGCTCGCCCTTCTGATTCTGCGGCAGCCCGACTTCCTGATCCTCGACGAGCCGACGAACCATCTCGACATCCCGTCGCGCGAGGTCTTCGAGGACGCCCTCGTGGACTACACCGGGACGATCCTCGTCGCCTCCCACGATCGCTACTTTCTGGACCGCACGGTGGAGACGCTTCTGCTGATGGAGCCCGATGGGTTCGAGTTCTTCCGCGGGAACTACTCGGCCCTCACCGCCGCCCGCGAGGAGGAGCGCCGCCTGGCCGAGGAGGCGGAGGCGGAGCGCAAGGCCGCCGCGCGCCGGGCGCAGCGACCGGCCGCCCGCTCCTCCAAGCCGAAGGCGAACGGCTCGGGCAACGGCTCGAAGCGGGAGCGACTCGAGCAGATCGAGGGCCGCATCATCGCCGCGGAGGCCCGCATCGAAGAGGTCGCCCAACTCCTCTCGGATGCCTCCACCTACGAGGACGGCGAGGCCGCGAAGTCCCTCACCCAGGAGTACGAGGCCCTCACCTCGGGCCTGCAGGAGCTGTATGAGATGTACGAAGAGGCGGGGTAACCGGGGCGGGACGGTCGGACGACGCGGGCTCTCTGGAGGGGTCGTATGGAAGGGGCCCGCTCATCCCGAGTAGGCGCGGGGTTTGCGCCGTACCGAGGGACGAAGCGGGAAGCGATCCATCCGGCCCGCTGGGGGGCTGCGGCGCGCGTAGGGTGATAGGCGGATGGCGCCCGACTGAGCACTCGCCAGACCCAGCCGGCGCTCTCCTCGGGCACCATCACTCCGTCTCCAGTTCAGCCCGCAGTTCCTCCACCGTGTACTGCAGTGCGGAGACCTCGTACCGTGCCAGCGCGTCGAGGAAGTCAGCTCGGCACAGCCCTGCCACCTCTGCCGCCTTGGACTGAGAGAGTCTGCCGAGTTCGTACCACTTCACGGCGGCGGCGACGCGCATCTCGGCCACAAAGGCCTCCGGGTCGAGACCCAGTGCCCCGGGCGCGCTGTCGGGCACGCCGATGGTCACACTGATGGGTGGCATCCCGCGCCTCCGCTCGACATGGGCCTACACGCCGAGCAGCTCCGCCAGCCTGACGCCGTCGGCGCCGCAGGGCCTCGGCACGAGTTCGGTGGTCCTTCCTCGGAAGCCGATGCGAGCCTTCTTGACGGCTCCGAAGTCCGTCTTGTGGAAGCTGCGCCCGTGCAGAACCGCAGCGCGGAACCGAACCGCCGCCGTCTCGGGGAGGCAGTCAGCGAGAGCTGCTTCGGCGTGCCTTGCGCCGGACGTGACCTGCCCTATCACCTCGGCAGCCTCCGGACGACCGTCCTTCAGTTCGACGACGGCTACATACAGACGCCCCTTGTGCTCGACGAACACGATGCAGTCGGCGATGGGCTCGCCTCGGCTGCGGCCGGCGAGCTTCTCCCCGCGGAGTACCACCCGGTTCGGCAGTCCACGCATGTCCAGGCGGCAGTTGTGCTCCCGGCACTTGTCCACCACCGCCTCGGGATGCGTCGTCCGGATGCAGTCGAGTACGGAGCCCCCCGCCCCCAAAGCTACTCCTCCGCTCTGAGCCGTCTCCGGAGCCGAACGGTCTCGTCGTACATCTCCTCGGTCACCCGGCTGAACTCGTCCGGCGGCACACCGTCCTCAGGAGTGACCTCGAGTTCCTGTATGTCGGCTCCAACGAACTCCCCGTTCCGTACCGGGTCGGTGAACAGGTACACCCCGAGGTCGTCGGGCGCCAGATAGGCGTCGGCCTGCTCGCCGAGAACACGGCCCCGGTCCTCCCGATCGAGCGCCCCGGCCATCACCAGGTTCCCGAGCTGTTCCACGAGGTAGTCGCTGTGCGTCGTGATGAGCACGAAGACCCCGGCGCGCACGAGCCTCGCGAAGAACCTGGCGAGGAGCCTCTGGTTCGCGGGGTGCATGTGCGCCTCGGGCTCCTCGATGATCACGAGGTCGCCCGGGGTGACGTGGTTCTTGATGTACAGCAACGCGGAGCCGAGTTCGGCGACAGAGGATGAGGCTAGCGCAAGGGGTACATCGCCTCCGGAGGCCGAGTAGACAGCGCCTGCGTCGGCCCCGTTGCCGCCGCCGGCTCCATGTTTGACCGAGCCCCGCAACGCGTCCTGTTCGAGCGCACTCAGAGCGTCACGAACGACGGGGTGGTACCCACGCCGCTCTCCCAGCGCCGCCAGGAACTCGGCGGCAGCCCCAGGCATCGCGCGGGGCTTCGCCGTCGACACGGTGCTGGCGCGAAGGAGCGATGCGAAGACGCTGTCGCGCGCCTGGATCAGCCCCGCGCGTCCGGCGGGCACGTAGCGGCTCGCATGCGGGAGACCGAAGAGAGCGGCCTGGACGAGCACCTGTACGGCCGCCAACTCAGCCCTAACAACGCCCTGGGGAGCAAGTCCGATGGGCGCTTCGAAACACCAGGGCGACCCGTCAGCGTGCGACAGCACGGCGTCTGCCGCGCGCCCGTCGCTAGCGACGATGCGCCCCTTCAGCGGCTCCCACTCGGTTCTGCCAACCGTGATCGCCTCACCGCTCCCCAACACCAACGACCGCTGCAGCGGCGTGCGCCCCGTCAGCGCAAAGTGCGGGCAGCCCCACCGCACGGCCTGGGCAGGGTCGGCTTGGTAGTAGTTCCGCCACGTCTCAGGGAGTCGCGCATGGAGGCGTAAGGCGACCTCCTCCAGCGACTCGTCCAATGGCGGAGCCTCTGCGGAGGCCCCGGGGGTGCCGAGGCTCTCGCACGCACGCATCCAGCCCGCTGGGAGAGGGATAGCCCGCGCGGCGGCATCGGCGAGCAGGCCGTCACCTATCCGCAAGTCGCCCGCAACCCACTGCAGCATGTGCGGACCAGCGACTTCCAGCGCGACCTGGATGGCCTCGTAGCCCGCGAGCCAGCAGTGCATCGCGAGGGCCGTATACGACTTCCCCGAGTTGTTGGGGCCGATGAAGACGGTGAGAGGGCGAAGTCGCACTTCGCCCTTGTTGACGGGGCCGAGGTTCTCGACGCCGAACGTGAAGTCGAGGGTGGGCACGGCGGCCTCGGCCGACTCCGTCGGTTCGGTGTTGGTCTCCACGTCCATCCCTCGTCACCCCCTTCGTCCGGGACCATCCCGCCCGTCCGGTGTGGGCCTTTGCCGGGCCCGGCCTATATCCTCCGCATCTGCTTCTCCGCGAGGATGCGACGGAAGTTGTCGACATCGACGGCTTTGAGTTCCGCGACCTCAGCGGTGACGCGGCCCTGCACCACGAGCCCCGCGAGCGCATCGTCCATCGTCTGCATGCCGTGCTGCTTGTTGATCTCCATAACCTGCTGCACCTGGAAGCTCTTGCCGTCGCGGATAAGCGCGCGAATGGCGGGCACGGCGACCATGATCTCACAGCATACCGTCCGGCCCTCGCCGCTCGCGAGCGTGAGAAGCTGCTGCGAGACGACGCCCTGAAGCACGGCGGCGAGCTGCACGCGCACCTGCTCCTGCTGGTTTGGCGGGAAGACGTCGATGACGCGGTCGATCGTCTGCGGGGCCGAGTTCGTGTGGAGCGTCGAGAACACGAGGTGACCGGTCTCGGCCACGGTCAGGGTGGCCTCGATCGTTTCCATGTCGCGCATCTCACCGATGAGGCACACGTCCGGGTCCTCACGCAAGACCGAGCGCAGGGCGTTGTGGTAGCTGTAGGTGTCCTTGCCGAGTTCCCGCTGGTTGATCATCGCCTTCTTGTGTCGATGCAGGAACTCGATGGGGTTCTCGATGGTCATGACGTGGCAGTTTCGCGTCATGTTGATCTCGTTGATCATCGTCGCGAGGGTGGTGGATTTGCCCGAGCCGGTCGGGCCGGTGACGAGCACGAGGCCGCGCGGGAGGTTGCAGAAGGTCCGCAGGACATCGATGTTCGGGAGGGCCATCTCCTCCATCGTCGGCACGCGATCGGCGATGACGCGCATCGCCGCGCCAACGGAGCCGCGCTGGCGGTAGACGTTGAAGCGGAAGCGGCTCACGCCCTTCACGCCGTACGAGAAGTCGAGTTCGCGGGTCTCCTCGAACTGCTCGATCTCGCGGTCCTGAAGCGCGCCGTAGATCAGCCGCTGGGTGTCGTACTCGGTGCAGATCTCGAACTCGAGCGTCCGGAGTTCACCGTCCACGCGCACGACGGGCGGCAGCCCGACGCTCAGATGCAGGTCGGAGCCGCCCATGTGGACGCACTCGGTCAGGAGGTCGTCTATGTGAACGTCACGGAGACTGGCCACTGGTCATCGTCCTTCCGTTCTCGCGGCCGACTCGTGGTCGGAGCGGGCCCGCGCTACTCGTCACTCGCCGCATGCACGACACTGAGCAGGGCCTCCGGGGTGGTGATGCCCGCGAGAACCTTCTGAAGGCCGTCCTCGAGGAGAGGCACCATGCCGTCCTCGATGGCTTTCTGTCGAATGGTGTGTGAGGCTTCCTCGGCGAGGATCGCCGTCTTCACCTTGTCCGTCACAACCATCAGCTCGAACGCGCCGGTTCGACCCTTGTAGCCCGTGTCCCGGCAGTGCTGGCAGCCCACCCCGCGCAGGAACACCGCGTCCTCCCGCGCCTCCGGTCCGAGCCCCAGCCGGCGAAGCGCGCGCGTCGGGGGGATGTACTCCTCGCAGCACTTCGGGCAGACCTTGCGCAACAGGCGCTGCGCGAGCACGGCGACCATGCTCGACGCGATCAGGAAGGGCTCAATGCGCATCTCGATGAGTCGGGTCGCCGCCGAGGGAGCGTCGTTCGTGTGGATGGTGGAGAGCACGAGGTGACCGGTCAGCGCCGCCTCGGTGGCGATCAGCGCCGTCTCCCCGTCGCGGATCTCACCGACCATGATGATGTCGGGGTCCTGACGCAGGAAGGAGCGGAGAGCGTTCGCGAAGGTGAGTTCGGCCCGAACGTTCACCTGGACTTGGGTCAGGCCCGCGAGTTGGTACTCGACAGGGTCCTCGACCGTGAGGATGTTCACCTCCGACGTGTTCAGCGCGTGAAGTATGGAGTACAGGGTCGTGGACTTGCCGGACCCGGTCGGACCGCTGACCAGGATGATGCCGTAGGTTCGGGTGATGACGTCCTGCATCACCGAGAGCGTGTGGTCGAGGAAGCCCAGAGACTCCAGACCGATCATGACTCCGCTCTTGTCGAGGATGCGGAGAACAACTTTCTCTCCGTGCACGCCGGGGAGGAACGAGACGCGGAAGTCGTACTCCTTGCCGCTGATCCGCATGGAGATGCGGCCGTCCTGCGGCTTGCGGCGCTCGGAGATGTCGGCGTCCGACATGACCTTCAGACGGACGATCAGCGGAGGCACCAATTCCTTCGGCACGACGATCCGCCCATCGCGGCAGCGGCCGTCTATGCGGTATCGCACGCGCGCCTTGCCGTCGGGCTCCGGCTGCACGTGGATGTCCGAGGCGCCCTCGGTGATGCCCTCTTGGATGATCATGTTGACGAGGCGGACGACGGGAGCCTCTTCAAGGAGGGACAGCAACTCCTTGGCGTCGGGTTCCTCCTCCTCCTCGCGGATCTCGAAGCCGCTCGAGCCCGAGTCATCGTCTCCGATGCTCTGCATTATCTCGTCGATCGCGTCCCGCATGCTGTCGCCCGTGATGCCGCGGCGGCGCAACTCGTGCTTGATCTCCGTGCCCGAGGCGATGCACGGCAGGATCTTCCGGCCCGTCGCAAGCTGGATCTCATCGATCCGGAAGATGTCGAGGGGGTTCTCCATGGCCAGCATGACCTGGCCGCCCTCTTGCCGGATTGGCACGACGGCGTACTGGCGCATGATGTGGGCGGGAAAGGAGCGCAGGAGTTCGGGGTCCGGCTCGGTCTCCTCGAGGTCGATAAAGGGAATGTCCCACTGGCGTCCGAGGCACTTCACCAGGTCCTTCTCGGTGATCGCGCCCATGGACACCAGGATCTGACCCAGCGGTTGCCCGCTTTCCTCGCGACGCCGCGCGGCCTCCGCGAGTTGCTCCTCCGAGACATCCGTCATCTGACCGATGATGTCACCAATGGATTTGGTGTGCGAATCCATCGACACTCTCCGGTCTCCTCGGACCACACGAGCCAAAACATCCGCAGCCACGCGTCGAGACGACTACACCCGTCCGTCGGGCTGCGGTTCGTCAGATCTCTCACTGCTATGACTCGGCCCGCCGACCAAAGGTTCAGACCCGCACGCCGCGCCCTATGTGACCGGCGGAGGAAGGCGGGGTGGAGTGCCGCCCCCGTCCACAAGGTGGTGCTTGAGGTGCGTGAAAAACGCCAGCGGGTACACCCGCATGGCGAAGCTCTTGGGGCTTCGCCCGGTCTGGCGCACGATGTGCTCGGTGGGCACGAAGATCTTGCGCCAAGCCCACACCGCCGCATTGCGCGGCCCCATGAGCTTGGAGAGCAGATCGAAGACGCGGAAGGGGCCTCGGCCCCAGCCTTGCGTCAGCACCTGAGGAGTCACCGTCTTGACGAACTCGCTGTAGCGCGGCGGGAGCGTCGCTCGGAAGGCGTTCAGCTCATCGGTGTAGAGGTGCGTCAGGAAAGGCTCCACCAGAGCCGTCACGAGAGCCATGTACTCGGCGAGATCGGGATCCAGCTCATCGCAGTACGCTTTCAGGCCGCCCCAGTCGATCGCGGGATCGGCCTTCAAGATGAGCTGCGCGAAATCGCGGATCCAACGCATCGGGCGGCCGATCGGGATCTCGAAGTCGGAGACGAAGTTGCAGGCAAGCTGCAGGAACGCGTCGGTCGGCGAGGGCAGACGCGTTTCGGCGTCGCCAAGCGTCGTCGACCGCCCCGCGTCGGCGAAGCGCTCGAAGGGGATGTCGAGCGGCCGATAGAGCGGGGCCGGCGCGGGGATGTAGATGGAGTTCAGGTGCAGTTCCAGAGGGTGACGGTTGGGCTTGTAGAGTTCGGGAATGTGATGATAGGCGTGCCAGGCCTCGAGGATGTCGTATCCGAGGTCCATCACGACCCGAACGGCCTTCTCGCGGTCCCGGTCCGGGATAAGCACGTCGGAGTCCGCCATCACGCGGAGATGCGGGGCGGGATAGACCGTCTGGCACAGGGCGAGACCCTTCATGAGCAGATGCGGCACGCCCGCCTCGGTGAGCGCGTTCAGCACGAGCGCGAGTTCCTTCACCTGAATCGCGCGCCAGAGCCTCGCGCCCTCCTCGACCGATCGGAGCTGCCAGAGGCTCTCCTGCGGCACTCCGCCGTCCGCGCCGGCCTCGCGCAGGACATGAGAGAGCATCGGAGCGAGGCCGTGTCCGCGGAGCTTGCGGAGAGCCTCTGGCCACGCGCTGGCCGGCATCTCCCCGCACAGGCGCACCGCCTCTTCGTCCCGCGCACCCGCGAGTGCGTAGAGCATCTCCTCGGTCTTGGTCATGGCCTTTCCTCCGCTGTCGGTCATCCGTACGCCAACACACACTCCCGGCCGCCCGCCAAGCGGTCGAGACGCGGTCGTTCGACGACGGTCTCGGCGATCCATTCGCCGTCGGAGGGCGTTGCGCCCTGCATGAACCCAACGTCGAGATTCCGAGCCGGGGGATTCGCCCGCGCGCAGGCCTAAGGCCCCCCAGGCTGCGGAGCGGGCCGAGGTCGCGTATACTATACCATAGCGTAGGAGGTAGGCTGGATGCCCCGAACACGGGTCGCCACTCTGATTGACGGGCTCGAGATCGGGGGCGCCGAACTCCTGGTCGCCAACATGCTCGAGTGCGCCGACCGCGATCGGTACGAGCACGCCGTCTTTCCGCTTCAGGGCGACGGCGAAGTCGCCGAGCGCATCCGCTCTTTTGGCGTCTCGGTCTTCTCTCCCAACGCCCCGGTCACGTCAGCCGGCGGATTCGCGGGGCTTCGCCGCGCCATCGCCGGGTTCGCGCCCGAGGTCCTCCACACGCACCTTCGCCTCTCCGACGTTCTCGGAGGCGTGCTCGTTCTGGGCGCGCGGCCAAGGGTCCCCGTCGTGACCACGCTGCACAACGTGCCGGAGGCCTATGAGCGCGCGAGCGGGCTTCGTGGGCGCGCGATCCGCTCCCTGTTCCGGCGCACCGTGCGGGGCGCTTCTCATCGCACCTTCGTCGCCATCTCGCAGCCTGTGCTCGACGCGTTCCGCAGCTCCCTCGCGCCTTCGGCCGCGACGCTCGTCGTGGAGAACGGCGTCGCGCTTGGTCGGATGCGGCCTCCGACCGACGAGGAGCGCGCGGCGGCCCGCAGAGGCCTCGGTCTGGGCGACGACGCGTTCGTTGTCGTGTGTCTGGCTCAGTTTCGACCGCAGAAGGGCCATCTTGATCTCCTGCACGGCTTCGCCGAGGGGCTGAAGGACATCAACGGAGCGACGCTCCTACTGGCGGGGGACGGTGAGGAACGGAGCGCGATCGAGCGCGCCGTCGATGCGCTCGGGCTGCGCGGGCGCGTGCGGTTCCTCGGCGTGCTCGCCGACCCGACCGAGGCTCTCCGTGCAGCGGACGTCTTCGCCCTTGCGTCCCACTATGAGGGCTTCGGACTCGTGGTGATCGAGGCGCAGGCCCACGGATTGCCTAGCGTGGTCACCGCCGTCGACGCCCTGCCGGGCCTCGTCCGAGACGGGCGGGACGGCCTGCTGGCGCCCAAGGGGGCGCCGGAGGTGTTCGGGCGCGCGTTGCGGCGTCTCGCGACCGAGCCCGAAACCCGCCGCCGAATGACGGAGACAGTACGCGCGAAGGACCTCTCGCGGTGGTCCGTCGAAACGACCATGCGGCGCTACGAGGAAGTCTACAGTTCCTTGGTTCGGAGTAAGGGGTAGCTGTTCCGTGGAGGCCGCGTTGCCGAGCGCCGCGCACTGGCGCCGTCCCATCGTGTGGGGCCCGATCGCCGTGACTGTCGGCGTCGTGGCCGCCCTTTTGGGCGCATGGGTCGCACCGTTGCTCTTGGGCGCGGTCGGCATCGCCTGGCTGGCCCGCCGCTGGGGCTTGGCCGACACGCTCCTTCTCACCGCGATCGGCGCGCACTTCGTCTTCTTCGACCTGTGTCGCAGTCCCCATCTCTACCAGGGGATCAAGGCCCCCTTCAACTTCGTGTGGGCGCTGCTCGCGCTCTCGCTCATCGTTGCCTGGACGCTCGGCAAGCCGGAGTCCCGGTGGCGCATGCGGCATGACTGGCTGCTGTACGTGGTCCTCATCTACATACTAGGCGACCTGTTCTCGGTCTGG
>CAZCER010000079.1:0-11985 GCA_964497385.1 uncultured Armatimonadia bacterium
GCCCAGCATGCCGACCACGAGAATCGTCACGACTACCTTGCCCGCTCCGGTGAGCCCGGCGCCTGGCTGCGTACCCATATCCAATCACCCTCCCCGGCTCTTGAGCCCGGTCGGCGCTGTGACAGCCCGCCCACTGAGCCTATCGCGAATGGTCTGCGGAGGGGCCGTGTCGGGGGGACCGCCGAAGGCGGGCCCGAACGAGCCCCGTACCTCTGGAACACTGCCTGGCTACTGCGAGACATAAGTCTGACTCGGGCCGGTTGGGGTCCCTCCCGCTGCGCCCTTCGCCGCGCCGGCTGAACGACGCCGGCGGCTCAGGGCAGGCGGGGTCCCTCCCCATGCGGCCCCTCCGAACGCCGGGCGCACCGCGCAGTCCGCGCAAAGCGCATTCGGCGCTGCGGAGTCGTTCCCACTGCGGGACGAACCAGACGCGCCCGCGTCACGGCTGGGCACGCCGGCGCGCCAACCTCACCCTGGAGCATTCCGCCGCAAGTCCGCTCTCTCCTGCGCCCTAAGCCTTGCCTCCGAACTCGCTGGGATGCCGCGCCTTCAGGGTCTCGACGTGTTGACCTCGGTCCGTGGATGCGAGCCAGTCGCTGTAGCGCTCGAGTTCATCGCGCGAGTGGTAGGGGCCGCCCTCGCGCATGACGGTCCAGAGCGGATCGATCGCGTCGGGCATTTGCATCATCTGGTCCTCGTGCCAGGTGAGCAGCATGCGCGCGGCCTCGGCGCAGACCTCAGGGCGCTCCAGGGCGAGGTTCCGAGTCTCGTGCGGGTCCTCCTCGACGTTGAAGAGCATCTCGCGTGGGTAGAGGTGGTAGAAGTCGTGGATGACCCGAATGTACTGCCACGGGCCGAAGCGTACGCTCCGCATCGCGCCGTGGCAACACTGGCTGAGCACCAGATGGTCGCGTCCGTTGCCGTCGCCTCCGCAGAACGCGGGAGCGAAGCTGCGGCCCTGCCATTGGGGCTTCGGCTCGACGGTGAGGAACTCCGCGAGGGTGGGGGCGAGGTCGAGGCTGTAGTGGAGGCCGTCGTCGACATGCCCATGCCCCTGGCGGCATCCCGGCCACCGGATGAGCATCGGGATGCGGTGGGTGATGTAGTCGCTGCAGCCGTGCTCGCCGTAGCACTTGAGTTCGCCGAGGTCCTCGCCGTGGTCGCTCGTGACGATGACCGCCGTGTCCTCGAGCACTCCGGCGTCGGCGAGGGCGTTGAGGATTCGCCCGATGTGCTCGTCCACGTAGCGGACGCCGCAGTCGTAGCCGTCGATCATCCGCTTGAAGTCGGTGAGATCGCGCACCTCGCCCATGTGACGCGGCCAGCGGGGGTTGTGATCGGCGTTCCACATGTTGATCTCTCGCGCGCCGTGCCCGCCCGGAAGCGACCGGTGCTCGGCGAGCATCTCGGCGGTCAGCCACTCCGGGGCCGGGCTGTCGGCGAAGGGGTTCCCGAAGTTCTCCGGGGCGCGGTAGGGGGTGTGCGGGTCCCAGTAGTTCACGTGGAGCATCCAGTTGTCGCGCTCCGCGTTGCGCCCCAGCCAGTCCATGACGACGGGGGTGATGTGCTCCGCGGACTCCATGCCGCCCTTGCCGGTGTTGTGGCACTCGTTCAGTCCGGCGTTGAACCACCAGGCGGAGTGGCGCTCGGCGTACGGTGAGATGGAGGCCGTATAGAAGCCCTGCTGGCGGAAGAGCGACCAGAGGCTGTAGTTGCCGAGGGCTGAGCGGAAGCCCCGGTCGCGGCCCTCAAGGCGCGGGTCGGCGGCGGTGCCGCCGTGTCCGACCACGCCGGTTCGGATTCCGAACTGGCCCATGAGGAGCGCGGCTCGGGACGGGAGGCACGGGGCGTCGGAACAGTAGTAGTTGTTGAGCCGGACGCCCTCGTGCGCGATTCGGTCGATGTTCGGGCTGGTGTCGCGGTAGTAGCCATAGCAGCCTAAGTGGTCGGGACGGAGTGTGTCGATGTCCAGCATCAGAACACGCATGGCGCAGAGCCCCTTTCGACTCGTGACGGTTCCGCCCGGCGCGTCGGAGGTCCTGCCGCGTGCGGCTCAACCCCCGTTCGCTTCCTCCCACAGGTCCCGGTACTCAGGCAGGAGCACAGGCGCGTACTGCTCGCCCAACCGCTCGAGAACCGCGCGCAGAGTCGAGGGGTCGTGCGCCCAGCTCAGGGCCATCACGGTCATGAAGACAGGGCGCTCCGCGGGGGTGTTCGCGCGGATCTCGTCCACGAGCCACGCGATGTTCTCCTCGCGCGATCGCTCTCCGTGGTCGGGCGGCCACCGTGTGAGGATGTGGGTGACGAGCGCGTCCGCGCCCGGCAGGAGGTAGGTTCCGTTCGCCGCCGTCATGCCCTCATCGCGGCCCATGCCGAGGACGAGCATGCGCGCCGGGTCGCCGGAGAACCTCCGTGTCACCGGGTCCATCGTCGCTCGGTCGAAAGGTCGCCAGGCGTCGGTGTAGAGGCCGAGTTCCGAGGCGCCCATGCGACGCATGCTCTCGGCGGTGAGGGTGAGGTACTCCAACCACGCGGCCTCGGGGTCTGGGGTCTTCGAGGCGAACCCGCGGTACGGGTGCACGTAGCCGACTCCGCTGATCGCCGTGTACAGGTGGTCGAGAGGGCTCGCCTGGTCGTAGTAGTACTCCGCGATGGGCGGCAGCAGGTCGAGCACCGCCGGCCCGAGGGAGGTGTTGATGGGCACGGAGCCCCGCGCGGGGTCGTCCCACACCTCGTGCTGGCGGTACTCCAGGTACGCCGGCGAGTCGCCCGACTCGACGATGCAGATCGCGAGGTAGACCTTCGTCGGGTCGAGGCGTGGGGTGGGCCGCCTATCCCTTGCGAGGTAACGGGCCACGGCGCCTTCCACGTCGGCGGGGACGCCGGTGAGGAAGGACGCGTTGCTCACGAAGTCGGAGACGACCGTCCACTTCCCGTACTCGCCGCAGAGGCCGACTCCGAAGTACTCCGAGAGGCCGGGATCCGGGCCGGACGCCTGGAAGCCGAGGATGGGGATGTTCGGGCGAGTGCGACGGAGCAGATCGGTGAAGACCGCGAGTTCGGCCTTGTGATCGGAGACGACACCGTCGGCCTTCTCGGGCGCGGTCACCCACATGGTGAAGACCCGCTGCTGGACGAGGTAGTCGCGGAGCATGTGCGAGGTGGCGAGCGGGTGGCAGCAGGCGATCAGGTCGGGGCTCAGGCGCGGGAGGAGTTCGTCGAGAGCCCACCGGTAGGCCTCGGCGTTCGTGCGCCAGCGGCCTCGGAGGTCGGTGACGCGCTTCCCGTCGCCAAGCGCCTCCGCATCGGCGGGCGCGACGACGATCCCCCTCTCGACGGACGCGAGCATCGTGGCGACGTTCAGGCTCGCGGGCAGACCGGCGTCGTAGACCACCACCGCTTCGTACGCATCGTGGTAGCGCGCGAAGCACTCCTCGGGCGTGATGCGCTCGGTCTCCCGCACGTAGCCCTTGTCGAGCAGACGCGCGAGCCAGAACTCATCCCACCCGGCGTGGATGAGGAAGAGGCGCGTCTCTCCCTGGCTGTTCACCTGGCCCTGAAGCGTCGTGAGCGCGAGCCGGGTGTCCAGAGGGAGCGCCGTCACATCGACGACCCGGATGACCTCCGCCGGCGGGGGCCCATCGGGGAACGGGCCGGTGGCCCGGCAGGCAGAGGACACGACGAACGTTGTGGCCACCAACACGCCAATGGAGCACGGCCGCCCCCGGTGGTGACCACCCGCCTCCCCCGTGGCGCCGGCGTCCCTGCCGGTGGCTCGTCGACTACGCATTCGCCGGCCTCTCGAACTTGAGCGTGACCGACGCGGACGCGCCCACCTCGGACGTCCCGATGAAGTGGACCCCGCCCTTGGCGTCGATCTCCACTCCGACGGTGACCTCGGTGAGTTCGAAGCCGCCGACCGCGCGGATGTCGCCGAGGACCTCACCGAGGTCCGCGCAGGCGGCGGCGAGGTCCTCGCGGAGCTTCCCGACGGCGACGGACTTGCGAATCGCCTGCCCCGCGCCCTTGGTCTTCGCGTCGGAGACGATGAATGAGATGGTGCGGTCATCGGGCATGTGGCTGCGCCTCCCGGAGATGGCGCCGGGTTCGGCGCCGGGGAGCCTCGCCCCTGCGACTCCATGGGCGCGGAAGTCATGTACCGGTGGAAGGCCTTCACACCTAGGACGACGCATCGGCTCGACGAAGGGGGAAGTCCGTGGCCGGACGGCCCAGAGTCCAACATGCACGCAACACCACCGCGGCCGAGGCCGCGTTCGAGGCGAATCGCCGCCGGCTGTTCGCGTACTGCTTCAGGATGCTCGGCGACGCCGAGGCTGCCGAGGACGCGCTGGGGGAGACGGCCGCGCGGGTGTGGCGGCTGCTGCAGTCACGACGAGCTTGCGACGTGACCGCGCCGCTCCTGTTCGCGGTCTGCTCGCGCGTGGCCCACGAGAGCCTCCGACGGAGGCGGAGAGACGGCCGTTGCGCCTCCCGCCGGAGGCCGCTCCGGACGACCCGGCCGCGCTCGTGCTCGCTCGGGAGGGCCAAGACGCCGCTGCGTCGCGCGTGCGGGAGGCGGTGGCGGCCCTCCCACCTCGGCTGCGCGAGGTGATCGTGCTCCGCTACGGGCCGGACACCGAACTCAGCGCCTCCGAGATCGCGGAGGCCCTCCGCATCCACAAGAGCACGGTGCATCGACGACTCCACGACGCCGAGCGCGCGCTCGCGCGCTCGCTTGCCGACCTGGGCGCGGACGTTCAGGCCGATGCCCGCGTGGCGCCCGAGAGCGCTCGCGCGGAGGGGATGTGACCCGATGACCTACTTGAGTGACGAACTCGTGGGGTACCTCCGAGCCGGGCTCGCGCTTCCCGAGAACCAGGCGGTCCCGGTTACGCGTCTGAGCCCTGACAGGGGGTGGGCGCGGCCGACGCCGCTCCGGCGGCGGGGGGTGCAGGCTCTTGCCGCGAGCGCGGCGCTGGTTGCCGTTCTCGCGGGGATTCTGGTGAGTTCCTCACACAAAGCCGACGCGGCTCTCGCGCGGATCGTTCTTGAGGACCTGAAAGAGGCGGAGGAGGCCCGCCAGACGGCGCTCGTGGGGCACGGTCTCGCCTACGGGCGCGTGACGTGGCGGGAGGGCGAGCCCGAGGGCGGACAGCTCCACAGCTACATCGCGCGCGGGGAGGGGACGGTCTTCCAGAGGGTTTCGGCGGAGCCCGCGGAGGGCGGAGGGTGGACTCTCGACCGCTCCACCCGCGAGGTGACCTTCCCCATCGACGGGGTGTACCACACGGCAGCAGGCGGCGAAGCGACGGGACCGGCCGGAGGCGAGCCGGTTGAGCCCACGCCGGGCGAGCGGCCGGGGCTGTTGCCTGTCGACTACGGGCCGGCGTACATGGAGGCGACTCTGGGCGCGATGCTCGAGGACATGGAGGCCGTGGACGCGCGGTACGGTGAGGAGGTCACGCTGCCGGTCATGCATGAGGACGGGAGCGAGGCGACGGCGTCTTTCGGCACGATCCACCTGGACATGGAGAAGGTTGAGGAGGAGCCCGACGGGCGAGGCGGTGCGGTGGACCTCGTCATGAAGGTTCGGATGACGGTGACGCGGGGCGAAGCGCCGATCCCCCTGTCGGCGCGGATGTGGTTCGAGGGGCCCGTCCCGGACGATGGGGCGGAGGCGTTCGATGGCGTCGGATGGGTCGCCTCGCATCTCGCGACGTCGGGCGATCTGCTCTACGTCAGCCGGGCGGTCTGGTTCGAGTCGCGTAGAGATCTGGCGTCGGGGGAGGTGAACCTGCACGAGGTCGACTTGGAGCGCCGAGCGGTGACCGATGACTCGCCGCTCTTGAGCGCGGAGTGGCCCCTCGTGAAGACGGGCGAGAACAAGCCGGGAGACAGGATCACCGTCGGCGATGTGCGCGTACCCGAGTGGGATGCCTTCGTGACGCCCGAGGTCGAGCGATTCTGGGAAACCCTCGCGGGCGAGACCTTGCCGACCATCGCGTCGCTCGAGGCGCTCGGGATGGAGTTCCCCATCGACCCGCACCCGAAGCGGCCCCGGCGCGCGGAGCCGAAGGAGGGGCCCGTCGTGACCGCCGGCACGGTCAGTGAAGCCGAGACCGAGAACACCCAGAAGCTCTCGGAACTCTCGGACGCGTTGGGCGGATATGTGACGGAGCACGGGTGCTTCCCGCCCGAGGGCGTCTCGCTCGAGGAGGCCCTCGGGCCGTACGTCCGGGACCCGTCGGTGTTCGATCGCCCTGAGGACGACGCGCCTCCCGGCTATGCCCTGAACCCCGCCCTGCGCGGCCATCGGCTGGACGAACTCGCGATCACGAATCCGACGGTGGTCTTCGAGTCGGACGACGGCGAGAACTGGGCCTTCCCGCACGTGCATCCCGAGGAGCAGCGCTGCATCCCCGAGGACGACGGGGCCTACGGGCGAGGCGCGCGACTGTACGGCGGCGGCGCCACCTTCAACAAGTGGCAGGCGACGCATCCGGAGAGCGTGTTCGCCGGGGCAACCGACGCCAGGATAGGCCCGCTCATCTCGCCCGAGGGGGCCGGTATCATCTTCTCCGGCCCAGAGGCCAAGCGCGAGGCGCGCGAGACGGAGCGCCGAGTGAAGCTCCTGTCGCAGGCGGTGCTCGCGTACGCGGCGGAGCACGAGGGGCGCTTGCCGGCTGCGGAGATCGCGTGGGAGGATGCGGTCCGGCCCTACCTCGCGGAGGAGTCGGCACTCCTGGCGCCAGGCGATGACGCCCTTCCGAGCTTCGCCCTGAACCCCGTTCTGCGCGGCCGGACCCTCGACGACCTGCCGAGCGTCAGTTGGGTGCTCCTTGCCGAGTCGGACGACGGGGAGGCCTGGGCGATGCGGCACGAACCGGGCGCCTGCTACTCCTGCGTCCAGAACAGCGAGGTCATATTCGTGGGCTGGACGCGGCGGAACGAGGCGGCCGAAGCCGGCATCCCGATCCCGGACTTCTCGGAGGAGCACCTCGAGCGATGGCGGGAGGTATTCGAGTCTTCGCCCGTGCGGATGACGGAGGAGGAAGCCGCTGCGTCCCGCCTCCGCGCCGCCTGCGACGAGCACCTGGAGCGCATCGCGGACGCGCTTCGCATGTATGCGAACGACCACGGAGGCGTGACGCCGCCCGAGGGAACGGACTGGAGGGAGGCCCTCCTGCCGTACGTGCCGTCCGAGGCCGTGTTCTACTGCCCCGCGACCGGGGAGCCCTACGCTTTCGATCCGGCGGCGTCCGGACGGTCGCTGCTCGCTCCGTGGCGTAGACAGGGCATCGTGCTCGTGGCCTACGACTCCGCGGACGGCGTGACGCCGGACTTCCGCCATGCTCCGCTTCGAGGCGGCGAGAAGGACGGGCCGGTCATGACGGCGCTCACGCTGACCGGAGGCACAGTGTGGATGGACCGAGCCTGGTACGAGCGGTGGCGGCGGGACGCCGGCGCCGCGAAGTAGGGGCGGGTCTCTGTGCCTGCCCATGCCAGCAACAGGAAGGGACGGCGGTTCCACTGAGGGGGGCGTCTACGCCTCCGGCTTCGCCCCGAGCGGGAAGAGGGCCATGCCCGCCGCGATGAGGAGCATGGCGGCGTATTGCGGGACGCTGAGGTTCGAACGGAAGAGGAGCGCGAGGGCGATCTGACACGCGATGAAGCCGCCTCCGCCGCCGAGGGCGAGGGCGAGGTTGGGGTTCATCATGCGGTAGAGGATCATCAGGAAGACGATGCTCGAGGCGCCGGGGATGTTGCCGAGGATGAAGTACAGCGCCTTGTGTTGGGGGTAGACCGCCCCGAGCTTGAAGAGCACCTGCGCCAGCGCCTGCATCGCCCAGAAGATCACGAGCCACACGACGACCAAGGACGCGCCTTCTCTCCGGGCCGGCCGGCCCCGTCTCCGCCGAACCGACCTGTCGGGGTGAAGCCCCGGCGTTCCTCGGCGCCGCCCCGTGTTCGTCGGGTCGGGCCCCGGGCCCTGCCGCGGAAAGACCCGCGGAAGCCGGGCGAGGGTGCAGGCTCTCGCGGTTCGCAACCCGAACCCGCATGCGGCGTGTCTTGGAGCGGCGAAGGACACCCGAAGCGAGGGAGAGAGCGTGATGACCAAGGCAGTCGAAGCTCTGGCGAAGCAGTACGAGCGGGCATGGTTCATGTTCCGTGACGTGGTCGAGAAGTGCCCGGAGGACGAGTGGCGCAAGGGCGAGCCGAACCAGCTCGTGCCGGCGCGCTGGGCGCTCCATGCCGTCGAGTGCGTCGATTTCTACCTCTCTCCGACTCCGGAGGGCTTCTCGTGGCCGGCGCGGTTCGGGGCGGACTGGGAGGGTGCGACCGCCGAGGATCTCCCGACCAGGGAGCAGGTCCTCGAGTACGCGCGCGACATGGAGGCGGCGACGGCGCGGTTCCTGCGGGAGACCTCCGAGGACGCGCTGTTCGGCGAGAACCCCTTCCCCTGGACGGGCGACACCCCCTTCGAGCGGATGGTCTACGTGCTCCGGCACACGCACGCGCACACCGGTGACATCAACTGCATCTTGCGACACCGTGGGCTGGAGTCGGGCGAATGGGCCTAAGGGCGTCACTCGCTGAGGACGCTCGCGCGCGGCGGCGAAACGGAGGAGAGGCGCGGACCGGAGGGGAACGGTTGGTGCGAGGTTCGACGGACCCGGGAGGCTCCGGATGCCCGAAACCGAGCGCAGGGTGCTGCTTACTGGCGCCACGGGCTACATCGGTGGACGCCTGCTGCCTCGGCTGCTCGCCGACGGCCATCGGGTGCGCTGCATGGTGCGGTCGCTCGAGCGGGCCCCGCGTCTCGACGCAGCCCGGATGGACCTCTGCGAGGGCGATGTGATGGACGTCGCCTCGATCACGGCGGCGCTCTCCGGGGTGGAGGCGGCCTACTACCTGGTGCACTCGATGGGACGTTACGCGGGCTTTGAGGAGCGCGATCGCCTCGGCGCTCTGAACTTCGCGCACGCCGCCACGCGCGCCGGCGTCCGGAGAATCGTGTACCTCGGCGGCCTCGGCGATGAGAACGATCCCTCGCTTTCGCGCCATCTCCGAAGCCGGCAGGAGGTCGGTCGCTTGCTCCGCGAGTCCGACGCCGAGGTGATCGAGTTCCGCGCCTCCATCGTGATCGGCTCGGGGAGCCTGCCGTTCGAGATGATCCGCTCGCTCGTGGAGCGCCTGCCCGTGATGGTGACCCCGAGGTGGGTGTCCGTGCTCTGCCAGCCGATCGCCGTGCGCGACCTGCTCGACTATCTCGTGGGGGCGCTCGACCTGCCTGCGGGCGGCGGGAGGACGTATGAGATCGGCGGCGCGGACCGGCTCTCCTACGGCGACCTTATTCGGCTATATGCGGAGCTGCGGGGTTTGCGGAGGCGGCTGATTCCGGTCCCGATCGTGACGCCGGGGCTGTCGAGCCTCTGGCTGGGCTTGGTTAGCCCCAAGCACTACCGCGTGGGCCGTCGGCTGATCGAGAGCCTCCGGAGCACCACCATTGCCGACAACGATCGAGCGCTGGCGGACTTCGCCGTTCGGCCCACCGGCGCGCGCGAGGCTCTCCGCGCCGCGCTAGAGGGCAACTGATGGATGCGCCGTACGCCGACGCGCACGTGCATCTCCAGGAGGAGGTGCTGGAGGGCCATGCCGAGGGCGCCATCGAGCGGGCTCTGGCGGCGGGCGTGCGTCTGATGGTCTGCAACGGGACGCACCCGGGTGACTGGGGCCGCACGCGCGAACTCGCGGAGCGCTACGAGTCGGTGGCGCCGGCGTTCGGTCTTCACCCGTGGTTCGTCCGCGAGGCGCCGCAAGGGTGGGAGACGCTCCTGCGGGAGCACCTGGAGTCCGTCCCCTCGACCGTCGGGGAGATCGGGCTCGACGGGCTCCGCAAGTCGGTCGCATTCGAGACGCAGCTGGAGGCGTTCCGCTGCCAGTTCGAACTGGCCATCGACCTCGGCCGCGCCGTCACCATTCACTGTGTGAAGGCCTGGGGGCCGCTGCTCAGCGAACTCCGCGCGCGCCGCGGCGCGCTTCCGACGACGGTGATCCACGCTTTCGCGGGCTCGGGCGAGGTGTTGCGCGAACTGGTCGGACTAGGGTGCTGGGTGTCGCTCGGGCCCAGTTCGCTCTACGACGCCCACACGCGAGCGCGGGAGGCCGCTCGGCTTGCTCCTCTCGAACGTGTGCTTGTTGAGACGGACAGCCCGGCGCTGCTGCCTCCCGAGGAGTTCCGCACGCACGTCATCGACGGGCCGGATGGGGAGACCTGGAATGAGCCCGCGAACCTGCCCGCCGTGTTGCGCGGCCTCGCGGCCATCCGCGGCGAGGCCGAGGAGGCGCTTGCGCGCGCGGCATGGGAGAACACGGTGCGGGTGTTCGGCGCGCCCGGGTAGGCGGCCCGTTCCCGGGGCGCGGGAAAGCGGTGGGGCGCTCGCGACTCCTCGGCGCATCCGGTTCGAACGCGCTACGGGCTTCCCGTCGGGGAGGGGACGCTCAGCGCGCATCGGAACCCGTGATGCATGGACGCTCCCACCCGCCCCGACGATAGGTTCTCCCGCACGCGGATGCTGATCGGTTCCGCCGCGGTTACGCGTCTCGCTGACGCGCGCGTGGTCGTGGTTGGCTTGGGGGCGGTTGGGTCCTACGCCGTCGAGGGGCTTGCGCGCGCGGGCGTCGGGCGTCTTCGGCTTGTGGACTTCGACGCGGTGGAGCCGTCGAACCTGAACCGCCAGCTCTTCGCGCTCCACTCGACGCTCGGACTCCCCAAGACCGAGGTCGCCCGGGCGCGGGTGGCGGACATCAACCCCGACTGCGAGGTCGAGACGCTTGCGCTGTGTGTGGGCGCGGAGAACCTCGACGCCGTGCTGACTGCGCCCGTTGATCTGGTGGTTGACGCCATTGACGCGCTCGATGCGAAGGCGGCGCTTCTCGCCGCGGCGCTCGAACGAGGAGTCGCGGTGTGCAGCTCGATGGGGGCGGCGCTACGGCTGGACCCGTCGCGGGTGCGCGCAACGCGGCTCTCGGAGACCTCTGTCTGTCCGGTTGCGCGGAGGTTGCGGCGGGCGCTCGGGAAGATGGGTCTCGACGCCGGCGCGGTGCGGTGCGTGTTCTCGGACGAGTCGCCGCGCACCGCGGTCGAGCCGTCGTCGCCTTCGGTGGAGGGCCGGAAGCCCGCGCTGGGGAGCTTCGCGACCGTGACCGGGATCTTCGGCCTCACGCTCGCGCATCTCGCGCTCGAGACGCTCCTCGGCGAGGACTGGGGGGCTGCCCAAGCAGGCTGACGAGCGATCCAAAGACGTCGTCCGCGGTGATGAGAGCCATGCAGTCGTAACGCCCTTCGCACGTCGGCCGGCGGCCGCACGGTCCGCAGGGGAGAGCGTGATAGTGGACGCGCACGTGGTCTCCGCGCGGGGCGATGATGGGGGCGCTCGTCGGCCCGAAGAGCCCCACCGAGGGCACCCCAAGCGTGGCGGCGATGTGCAGGATTCCGGTGTCGGGGCCGATCAGGGCCGAGCAGCGCTCGACGAGCCCGATGCTTCCCGCGAGCGAGAGCCCGCCCACGGCGTCGAGGTACGGGCCGGCATAGCGGGAGATGACGTCCTCGGCGTCGGCGCGATCGTCGGGGCCGCCGATGAGGGCCGGGACCAACCCCCAGCGCGCAAGCGCGCGTTCCGAGACCTCCGCGAAGCGCGCGGCGGGCCAGCGCTTGTTCGGCCAACTGCCACGGAGCTGCAGTCCCAACAGCTTCTTGCCCTCCAGGCCGGCGGCGCGGACGGCCGCGGCAGCCTCCGCGCGGGCCTCATCCGAGACGGGCACGTCCATCCGCGCGGTCTCGGGATGGATGTGGAGCGGCTCGAGGAGTTCCATGTATTTGCGGATGGCCCACGTGTCGCTTGCGCGCGTGCCGCAGGGGACGTTCGCGGC
Source organism: uncultured Armatimonadia bacterium (assembly GCA_964497385.1). GTDB lineage: Bacteria > Armatimonadota > Zipacnadia > UBA1398 > UBA1398 > CAZCER01. Next base: position 11,935 of record CAZCER010000079.1, read on the forward strand.
GAGGGACCCGGCTTCGCGGCTGTCGACGAACCCGATCCGTTGCCGGGCGCC
>CAZCER010000080.1:0-11949 GCA_964497385.1 uncultured Armatimonadia bacterium
TGTAGAGGATCGTCAGGAGTTCCCCGCGCGTCCAGTCCTTCGCGGCGCCCGACCACTCCCACGCGCAGGCGTTCTCGGCGCAGAAGTCCGTGCCGCCCGCGAGGCCCCAGCGGTCCAGCGGCGAGAGCCCGTCGAGCGAGAAGTGGCCCACCGTGTCGTTCCGCAGAGAGACGGCGCAGTGGATGTCCCCCACGTCCGCGGCGAGTTCGTCGTGCTCGACCGGCGGGAGTCCCTCCGCCTCGCGGTCGCGGTTGATCCGCTCGAGCATGACCTGCTTGATCTCCGCGATCTCGTCCTCCGTGAAGGGGCCGCGGGGAATCTCGATCGAGGGGGTCGCCTCCCCGATGTCCTGGGCCGACACCCACGGCAGGGCGATCGACGCGAGGGCGAAAGCGATCAACACGGTGAGGCGTGCGGTCATCGTCGGCATCCTCCGGCGGGACGGGTTGCTTGGCGCGGAGAGCGACCGCTCACGGCGGCCGTGTGAACCAAACACGGCAAGCGCTCCCCGATGTTCGTGGTTTCTTGGACGCGGCGGCTCGGCGTACGGATCGGAGATTCGCCGCCAGCGGGCGGGCGTCATCCAGTTCGCGACCCCCCGGGCTCCTCCTCCAGCCGACGACGCGTTGAAACCCGACGCCGGAAGTGGCACTATGACTCCCGAGGCGGAGGCGCCGGCGCGAACCGTGCGCCTCCGTCTTGCGATTCCGCGTCCCGAGGAGGGTGTGGATCGGGTATGGACAAGATAGCGTGGCGAACGAGAGAGGAAGCGCGGGTATGGTCTACCGCGTCATGGCGGCGAACGACGGAATGGACCTCACGACGGTGCGCGCGGCGACGCGCCTTGCCGGCGTGCGCGACCACCTCCAGGTGGACGTGCTCACCGACGCCGGCGCTTTCGAGCCGGTGTGCCCGGACGTCGACCACCTCGGCTCTCACTGGACCCCATGCGAGCCCGACGCCGCGACCGAGGCGCTGATCGCGGAGGCTGACGAGCGCGTCGAGGAGTTCATCCTCGCCTGCGGAGACACGCCCGCCACGGTCTCCGTCCGCAAAGTCACCACCACGCCCCAGTCGCTGCTCACGCGCGCCGCGGCGGTAGCCGACGTGCTTGTTCTGCCCCACCCGGAACTCGCCGGGTCCGAGTCGCGCGCCGCGGTGCGCAGGGCGCTGCTTCGCGCCGCCTCGCCCGCGTACGTCGTCGGCACGCACCGAAAGCCGCGGACGGCGCATGTCGCGCGCCATGGATCGCGCGAGATTCCCGACCGCGCTTGGGATCTCGTGGCGCGCGTGCTCCGCGGGCAGGTCGAGCGCATCTCATTGGGTGAGGGCGTTCCTCTGGAGCCCTTCGCCGACTGGGCCACCGACGTCGGGCCCGCCGCCCCCGGCGACGCCGACGCCGCCGATGTGATCGTCCATCTCGGGTGCGCGAGAGACCGCGTCAGCCGCCGCGAGACGCGCGAGGTCCTCGGTCCGCGTCATGTGGGATCGAATCTGCTGCTGGTGCCGGCGTAGGCCTGGCGGCGCTCCGAATCCGAACAGGGGCGGGCCTTCGGGGCCCGCCCCTGTTGCGTGTACGTGTCGTCCGGCTCGGTCTTTGCTTGCCGCCGCTATGACAGCAGTTGGTCCCACAGGTCCTCGTCGTCGGCTTCCTTCGCCTCGGCGCGCGCCTCGGCGAGGAGTTCGGCGATCTCCGGATCATCGGGCTCGAGCGTCTCGGCCCGCTCGAGATCCTCCACCGCGCGGCCGGGCACCTCGGCCTCCAGGGCCACCCGCGCCCGGAGAATCAGGGGCGCGGCATTTCGCGGCGCAAGCACGCAGGCGCGGTCGAGCGCCTCGATCGCGCGCACCGTGTTCTCGAGCTTCCACTCGCACTCACCCAGCATCTCGTACGCCTTCGCGTTCGCGGGGTCGAGATCGAGCGCGTTCCAGACATGCTTGCGGCCCTGCCACGGCAGGTCCTTCCCGAGCCACGCCCGAGCCATCTCGAGTTCCAGCGTCACTCGGCTCTCGTCATCCTCGGGTAGGCCGATCGTGTCGGGAAGCTCACCGGACGAGTAGTCCGCGAGCCACGAGAAGTTGTTGCGCTCACTCGGAGCGTACAGGCCCTTCGGGGCGAGAAACTCGAGGAGCGGCTTGTCGTCGGTGCAGATCGGCGCGCCCTCGGCCACCCGCGCGACATCCTCCGGGCTGAAGAAGCGGCATCCCAGAAGCCCGCCGACGCTGTCGTGGTCGATCCCCGCGAGGTCCTCCCGGACGATCTCGTTCTCCTCGAGCCTCCGTCGGATGCGCTCGGCGTCGATCGGCGCGCCGTCGGGACGAGCGATGAAGAGGTAGTCGCCGCCGGTCGAGACCCACATCTCCACCATCGGGAACGCGGTGCGCACGGTCGCGACCATCATGCGGATGGTGTCGATGTCGAGTTCGTAGCCCTGCACCCACTGGCAGAAGGTGCCCGTCGGCGTGAGGGCCTGCTTGCACGCCTCGTAGTGCTCCTTGGTGAAGAGGTTTGAGACACCGGAGATCCACGGGTTCGAGGGCTCCGAGATGATGACGTCGTACTTGCGGCCGGAGAGCAAGGCCGTGCGCCCGTCGATGAAGCGCATGTTGAGCTTCGCCGGCGGGTTCTCCAGGATGCCGCGGTTGATCTCCCGGAAGTGCTTGGAGGCCTCGGCGACGATGGGCTCGAGTTCCGCGACCTCGACGTTCTCGACGTCCTCGTGCGCGCACATGGCCGCCGCGCTGCATCCGCTTCCGAGCCCGATGAGGAGACACCGCTTCGGCGTCTCCTCGATCAGAACGGGGAGATGCCCGGTGAGCTGCTGGGTCAGCATGTCCCCGTGGTAGGTGCTCGCATCGGGCTTGCCGTTCACCGACAGGGTCAGACCATAGTCCCCGCCCAGAATGGCCACCGTCGCGCACGTGCCCTCCTCGAAGAAGAGCACCTCATCCTCGGGACGCTCGATGGCGCTCAGACCGTGCACCGTCGCGTCGGCGGTCTTGTAGTTGTTGCGAAACACGCCCGACGTCAGCGCGGAGCGGCTCCAACCCGGCAGCAGGCACGCCGCGAGGACCGCGAAGCCGAAGACGCCCCACGCCGGCGCGAGCCATCGTCGCGCGGTGTCGCCGGGCCGGCGCGACGCGATGACGATCACCGCGAGCGCGACCGCGATGTAGACGAGGCTGAAGCCCTGGACCGTCCACTGGAGCCCCAGGAGCGGGATGAAAAGCAGGCCGCCGAGCGCGGAGCCGACGATCGAGCCCGCCGTGTTCGCGGCGTAGCTCTTGCCGACCGCCTCCCCGAGCTTCCCGGAGGCGTCGGCGAAGAGCTTCGCCACGATCGGGAACGTCATCCCCATGAGCGACGTGGGCACCAGCGTCATCGCGAGACAGACACCGAACTGGAGCGCGTAGAGCACCGCGAGCTGCATGAAGGTGAAGCCGGTGTAGAGCCCGAGGAACGTGTACGGCAGGTACTGGTAGAAGACGCTGAGGACGAGACTCGAGATCCCGATCCCCGCCGCGACGAACGCGAAGTGGGACGCGGTCACCGGTCGCTTGGCGAAGATCACCGCGTAGAGGTAGCTGCCGAGCGCGAGCCCCAGGAGAAACGAGGTCAGCACGATCGCGAAGCTGTAGACCGAACTCCCAAGGTACATGCAGAGAACCCGCGTCCAGGCCACCTCGAGAGCAAGCGCCGACATGCCCGTCAGCGCGAACGCGAGGACCATGAAGCGCGCCAGACGGCGCTCGTGCGGATCGGTCGTCTCCGGCGCGTTCTCCACCGGAGCGGCGGCCTCCGGCTTCGCCGCTTCCTCTTCCGCCTCCGCCTCGTGCGAGGCGATCCGCCCAAGCCCGATCGCGGCGCAACCGACAAGGCAGTTCACGACGGCGGCCACGATGATGGTGAGGTGGACGCCGAGCACCCACAGCAGGAAGAACCCCGCGAGGAAAGCGCCCATGACCGCGCCGAACGTGTTGATGGCGTAGAGCAGCCCGACCGTCTTCTGGACGCTCCCGAGCACACGGTGCAGGCCCGCGCTCAGGACCGGGAGCGTCGCGCCCATCGCGATCGTCGGGGGGATGAAGACGATCGCGGAGATCGCGAACTGGATCGGAGTCAGCAGCCCGACATCAAGGTCGAGCGGAGCGATCACTTTGATGTACAGCGCCTGCACGGCAGAGAGGATCATCGGCGTGAAGTAGCAGTAGACGCCGATGAAGATCTCCAGGAACCCATAGACCGTCAGCGGGCGTCGCAGCGCGTCCGCGCGGGACCCGATCAGCCACGACCCCAGCGCGAGACCGCCCATGAAGGCGGCCACCACGGCGCTCACCGCGAGCGTCGTGTTCCCGTAGAGCAGCCCCAGGAGCCTGAACCAGATGTTCTCATAGACGAGGCCGGTGGCGCCTGAGAAGAAGAAGCAGAGGCCGATGATCCACAAGGCGGAGCGGTTTCCGCCGGAAGCCTGGAGCCGCTGGGTTTGGGCCAAGACTAATCCTCCACTACGTACGCGCTTGGGTAGTCGCGCAAGCGTGAGCCGCGTGATCGCGACAGGGGGTTCCTTGCCCAGTGGGGCGAGTCCTGCGTCCGCGTCGCTCGCTATCCCGCTCGGTCCGGGAATCCGCGCACCCCGAAGTCGCCCCCCCACGGGTCAAGGTCTCGAAGGCCCGAGCGCTCGATGAGCCGAGCCACCCGCTCCCGCCACGCGTACAGCTCGGCCGGGTCGCGGGAGTACTCCGTCATGCTTCGCACAAGCGTCTCGGGCGGGACCAGCGCCTCCTTGGCCTCGGCCAGCCACCGACGGCGCGGACCGTCCGCGCCGGTCGCGGCTTCGACCCGCCGGATCGCCTCTTCCAGAATGCACACGTAGGCGTAGTCCTCCATGCCGTCGCGGTGGTTCTCGAGGCGGATCGAAGGCAGCGGCCCACCGTCGGGGCCGCAATGGAAGAGCGAGCCGTCTCCGTGGTACACGGTCCAACTCACGGGGTTCCACTCGGTGAACGGCCCCGAGTCGATCGGCCGGTTCTCGTTCCAGATCGTGAGCGCGTAGTAGAGGAACCCGTCCGGCCGCTGCTTCGCGGTCATCGCGCCATGGAGCAGACGCGCGTCGAGCGCCGGGTACTCCACGAACCAGTTCGCGTACGGGTGGTGCGGGCCGCAGCAGATGTACCACCACACGTGCTTGCCCTGCGCGCGGGCCTCCTCCGCCTTCTCCGGGTCGAACGACGGAGTCAGCGGACACCACGCGTCGATGGTCTTCACAACGGACTCCATGCCGTAGGAGTGGTCGTAGCTGGTGGTCATCAGGACCACGTCCGGAAACGCCTCACGGAGCGCCTTGGCCGCGCGCTCCAGAAGCGCGAACTGGTCCTGGCCGCGCTCATCGAACCCGTAGATGTAGGCGTGGTCGAGGATGCCGAGTTCCTTGGCCTTCTCGTAGCCGGGGCGGATGCCCTCGATGATCCCGGCCATCGTCGCGTCGAGGCTCGCCTCGTCCGCCCCTCCGTTCAGGACGTTCCCAAGGTTGAAGGCCGTGAGGCGGCCGGTGTCATGCAGGCGCTTCAGGATCTCGAAGTCCGGCGGGCCCTGCCGATAGAGGCTGTCGTAGTCGATGTAGTAGTCGGCGAGGAAGTCCGCGTACCGCATCTTGAGTTCCGGCCAGCGCTCCTCGCCACCGATCTGCTCGTACGGTTCGAAGAAGGTGATCGCGGTTGGGAGCGGAGTGTGGCGCGGAAGCGTGAAGCTCCGCACCGTGACCGCGAGCGGGAACTCGAGCGTCTTCGCGCCTTTCGCCGATACGCGCAGCACCCCGCGGTACGTGCCGGGGAGCTGCCCCTCGTCCGCGCGCACACGGACCCAGAACGACTGTACGTCACCCTCCGCGATGTCCACGGGGCCGAGGAAGTCGAGGATCGGGTCGGGCCACCAGCCGACGTAGTCCACGTCATAGGGCGGGGGGGACTTGGTCTCGACGTAGCCCACCACCTCGCACTCCACGCCCTCCGCGGGAAAGCCGTGGCCGACCGGGTCCCACAGATCGCTGACGGAGACGGCAACGCCCTCCAGCGCACCCTCACGCGGGGTGACCACGACCTGGAAGGCTTCCTCTTCGTTCCGCGCGAGCGAGACCTCCACTTCGCTCCTGGGTGTCACGCGGAACGGCTGATCGCGCGGCGGGATCTTCTCCATCGAGGTCGCGAAGCCCACGAGCATCGGCCCGCCGAGGCCCAGGGAGTCGAACTCGGTCTCGAGGCGCGTAAGGTCGGCGATGCGGCTGAGACCTCGCGTGAGGATCTCCGCCTCGGCGCGTGCAGCGCCGAGTTCCTCGAGCGTCAGCGCCTCGGAAGCGAGCGTCCGGCGCACCTCGGCCACGCGCTCCGAGACGGCACGCACACGCGCCGCGATCCCGCGCCGCGCTTCGGCTGTCCCGGCGGCGGCGAGCAGCGCGTCCCGCTCTCCCGCGATGCGGGCCTCGAGGAAGCCGAGCCCTTCCGCCGACAAGCCGGCGACCTGGCGCACGAACCCGGGCGGCGGGTCGGGCAGCGTCTCTCCGGGTTGGAGCAACGTCATGCTGTCGAGATGGAGCGTCACGTCGGCCGCCGGGCGCTCCAGGAAGACGTGGATGATCGCGATGTCGGCGGGGTTCACGGCCTCAGGGAAGCTGAGAGGGACCTCGGCCCTTGCGAAGCCCCCACTCGGCACGCTCACGGAGGCCGAGAGCCCCTCGCGGAACGGGGTGTCCGAGTCCGAGACGAAGAGACGGACCGTAACCGCGTCCGCCGCCGGGTTCGTGACGTCCATGGCGAGCCGGTCGAACCCGCGCCAGTCGGTCACGGGCGGACGGGCCTCGAAGGCCGGCCACTGCTCCATGCCCTCGGTCCACTTCGGCGTCGTGAAGAGCATCGAACTCACGCCTTCGCTCGCGAAGTCGCTCGACCGCGTCAGCGCGTCGGTCGCTGGAGTCCGCATCGTCCAGGCCGCGACCTCGGCGTCGGTCTCGAACTCGAACAGCGCCGTCCCCGCCCGGGCCTGCCCGAGGGAGCACACGAGCGACACAACGGCCAGCACGAATCCGACTCGCACACGGTTTGCCATGGAGATCATCCCTTCGCGGCGCCGCGGAGAGATTTCCCGCGAGGGGCGGGCGGGACCTGTTCGAGTTGTCCCGGCGGGCCGAAAGGGGCGCCCTGCTCAGCCATTGCCAACCGACGCGCGAAGCTGCCGCATCGCGGTTCCCGACTCAACTCCACGCTTCGGCGCACGGCGGACCCGCTATCGCCCGCAACCGCCCGCCGCCGGCTCTCCAGACGAGACGCACGCCGTCCGGGCTCGCTTGGTCCCTCTGAACCACTCCCGCGCCGCTCCATCCGCGGACGGGTGTTCCCGCGACCGGGGCCCAAGCATTGCGTCTTTCACGCGCAGGGATGTCCTCGCGGGGTTTGGAGCGATCCCAACCGGCCCATTGCGTGAAGCGGAGCGCCTGCCCCCCGTGCGAGTCAGGCGACGGGTCGACGGGCCGCTCTGGGGACCCTCCGTCCAGAACTTGGGAGCGGCTCGTTACCCGAGGCTGCCGCGCAGCCACTCCCGCGTGCGCGCCAAGCCCTCATCGAGCGAGACCGTCGGGCGCCAGTCGAGGAGTTCCGCGGCGAGACGCGCGTCGCACACGAGTTTCATGATCTCCGATTGCGGATGGATGTGCTCCACATGAAGGATGCGTGAAGGGTCGGGGCACACCCGCGCGGCCAGGTCGTTGATAGTGACGTCCTCACCCGTGCCCGCGTTCAGAACCCGCCCGACCACCGCGTCCGACTCGCCCGCGCGCACCACGAACTCGGCGCAATCATCCACATAGAGCAGGTCGCGCGTCTGCTCTCCCGTGCCGTAGATGCTAAGAGTCTCGCCCTTCAGGTCGCGCGACAGAAAGACCGCCACCACCCCACCCTCGCCGCCCGTCTTCTGATGCGGTCCGTAGGTGTTGAACGGTCGCACCACGCAAGTTGGCAGTCCGTACGCGAAGTGGTAGCTGAGAGTGAGGGCCTCACCGGCGAGCTTGCAGGCCGCGTAGGGCGAGGCGGGCTTGGTGGGGTGCGTCTCCGCGATGGCCCCCGCAGAGGCCGTGTCATAGACCATGCAGGTGCTCATGAAGACGAACCGGGCGTTCGCGCGCCGAGCGGCCTCAAGGAGACTGAACGTGCCGACGACATCGCTCTGAAACGTCGCCTCCGGATCGTCGATCGAGTCCTGCACGACGATCTGCGCGGCCATGTGGCAGCAGACTGAGAACGTGTGCTTCGCGAACAGCGCGTCCACGAGGGCGCGGTCGCGGATGTCGCCGACGGTGAGACCGAGGTAGTTCGGGCGGCCCGAGAACTCCGCGAGGTTCTCCGCGCGGCCGTTGCTCAGGTTGTCGAGCACCGCAACGCTCTCGCCCCGCTCCAGTAACGCGCGAACGACCGCGCGTCCGATGAAGCCCGCGCCACCGGTTACCAGCACCTCGGCCATGTCTCTGTCTCAGTCCCTAGTCTGTGTCATCTGTGGCGAACGCGGACGGCCGCCGCGTTGTCTACTATTCTAGACCGCGCCGGGCCTGCCCTGCCACCGGCGAACAGTGAGAGGCGGCGCCAAGCGAGTGCCGAGAGTGATCGCCCATGTGGATATGGACGCCTTCTACGCCTCCGTCGAGCAGCGCGACCGGCCGGAGCTGCGCGGCAAACCCGTGATTGTCGGCGGCGACCCGCGCGGCCGCGGTGTGGTGTCCGCCGCCTCCTACGAGGCGCGTGAGTACGGCGTCCGCTCGGCCATGCCCTCGTCGCGCGCGCAACGGCTGTGCCCCAAGGCGGTCTTCCTCCCGCCCGACTTCGCGCGCTACTCGGAGGCCTCGGAACACATCATGGAGATCCTCGCCGAGGCCACTCCCCTCGTGGAGCAGGTCTCGATCGACGAGGCCTACCTCGACCTGACCGGCACCGAGCGGCTCCTCGGCGACCCGGTCGAGACCGCGCGGCGCCTCAAAGCGGCCATCCTCGAACGCGAGCGGCTTGTCGCAAGCGTCGGCGTCGCTCCGAGCAAACTCGTCGCGAAGCTCGCGTCCGACCACGACAAACCGGACGGCTTCGTCGTGATCCGCGAGGACCAGGTGGACGCGTTTCTCCGCCCGCAGCCGATCGGGAACCTCCTCGGCGTGGGGCGCAAGACCGAAGAGCGCCTCCTCCGCCTCGGCCTCAACACCATTGGCGCGCTCGCCGCGTGCCCGGACGAGGTGCTCGCCGCGCACTTCGGGCCCAGCGCGGTCGGGCTCGCGGAGATGGCCCGCGGGCGCGATGACCGCCCCGTGTCCCCCCACGCGGACCCGAAGTCGGTCTCCGCCGAGACCACGTTCGAACGGGACATCGCCGACCCGGCGGAACTCGAGAAGCACCTCCTCGCCCTTGCCGACCATGTGGCTAGACGGCTGCGGAAGGCCGGCCTCCGCGCACGGACCGTCGACGTCAAGGTGCGCTTCAGCGATTTCCGCACGATCATCCGCTCCCGAAGCCCCGGCGCGCCGGTCGACTCGGGCACTTCGCTCTACCGCGTCGCCCGCGAGATCCTCTCCGAGATGCCCGTGCGCGGCCAGAAGGTGCGGCTCCTCGGCGTCGGGGCGATGAACCTCATCGGGGAGGGCGGCGAGACGCAACTCGTGCTCTTCCCCGACGAGGACGACCAGCGCTCGCGTCGCCTCGACACCGCGATGGACGCCATCGCCGACCGGTTCGGCCGCGGCAAGGTCACTCGGGCCCGGCTCCTCTCCGAGCGCGACCGAGACGACCGATAGCCCGCGCAGGAGCCGCCTCGTCTCCGCGGGAACTACCTCTCGGGGACGGCAGGGAGAGAGCCGCCGCCATGACGGGCGTCATCCTCGCGGCCGGGGCCGGATCGCGCTTCTGGCCCTATGCCGAGGTTCGAAACAAGTGCGCCACCCCGGTCTGCAACAAGCCGGCGGTGCGCTGGACCGCGGAGCACCTCGTTCGCGCGGGCGCGACACGGCTCGTGGTCGTCGTCGGCGTCGGGGCGCAAAGCGTCCGCCACGCCCTCTTCGGCCTGGATGCGCCGGTCGAGTTCGTCGAGGGCCGCCCCGCGGACGGCGCCGCGCTCGCCGCCCTCCGGGCGATCGAGTCACTCAGCGACGAGGCCGTGACCATCGCTTACGGCGACATCGTCACCGCACCCGAGAGCTTCGAGCGCACGGCGCGCGCGGCGGCGGAGAGCGGCGCCGTCGCGGTCCTCGCCCCTCCCCTCCCCTCCGATCAGTGCTCCCGGGACCACATCGGGGTCGAGGTCAACGGCGACCGCGCGGCGGGGTTCTGGGGCCATCCTCGGCACGACCATGGCCATGTGTTCGGAGGGCTCGTGGCAGCCCGAGCCGACGCTTTGAAGGCCTACCTGGAGGCCAACCCCGGCCTCATGCGCCATGTCGAGGTCGGGGGCATGCCGCCGACCGAGGCCGATCTCGCCCAGAGCCTGCAGATGATGCTCGAAGACGGTCGCGAGATTGTCGCCGTCACGGATGACGTGGCCTGGATCGATCTGGACAAGCCCTGGGACATTCTCGCCGCGAATCAAGCCATGCTCGGGATCCTGTCCGAGGGACTTCGCGAGTCCGCCCTCGCCGACGGAGCCTCCGTCGACGACAGCGCCGAGGTGACCGGACCGGTGGTCCTCGCGCCGGGCGCACGGATCGGCAAGCGCTGCGTGGTCCGCGGCCCGGTCTTTCTGGGCGAGGGATCGTCGATCACGAACGGTGCGATGGTCCAGGGGCCTCTGCACGCCGGGCGCGGAGTCCGCATGCGCGACTACTGCCAGGTCGGGGCCGGAGCTCTCGGCGACGACTGCGTCGTCGGCCACGGCGCCGAGTTCGAGGGAGTCGCCTTCGAGCGCGTCTACTTCTACCACTACTGTGAGATCTGGGGCGTCTGCGGCGCCTGTGTCGACATCGGGGCGGCCACCGTCTGCGGGACGCTTCGGTTCGACGACGGCGAGACCGTCCACCGTGTGAAGGGCCGCCGCGAGACACCGCACACCGGAGCCAACGCCTCGTACCTCGGTGACTACTCGCGCACCGGCGTGAACGCGATCCTGATGCCGGGAGTCAAGGTGGGCGCTTACTCCTGCGTGGGCCCGGGCGTTGTGCTGTCCGACGATCTCCCGAGCCGCAAGGCGTGCTTCGTCCGCCAGGAGCACGCGATCACGGACTGGGGACCCGAGCGCTATGGCTGGTGACGGAGCGAAGCCGGAGGGCCGGGTGCACGTCCTGGTCTCGGGCCGGGTGCAGGGCGTCGGCTACCGCTGGAACGCGGTGATGGCCGCGGAGTCGCTCGGCGTCGTCGGCACGGTGCGGAACCTCATGGACGGTGACGTGGAGATCGTCGCCGAGGGCGCCAAGGCCGATCTCCAGCGTCTCATCAACTGGGCCCGCGAGGGGCCGCCCGGAGCGCGCGTCGTCGATCTCCAGGCCGAGTGGCAACCTCCGACCGGCGCGTTTCGGGAGTTTCGGGCTGTGCACTAGGCCTCAAGGCGCACCGGCGGTCGGAGGACTGCGCCGCCGGCCGTCGGAACAACTCACGGCGCCGTGAACGGAGCTTCCAGGATGACTGCTGCGCGCCGCATCGTGACTCTTTCGCTGCTGAGCCTTCTCGGCTCGCTGTGCGCGTCAGTCCAGTCCTGCGGCGGAGGCGGCGGAGGACCTGACACCCCTTTCCCCGACGACCTCCCCTCGCGCGAGGAGGTGCTTGCGCGCGCCTACTCCGACGACCCGTTCGTCGAGGGCTTCGACCCGGAGCCCTACCCCGGTCCGACGGAGCGGTACGGCGGCCTCGACTATAAGCAGACGCTCACCGTGGCGCGCATCGCAGGCGACTCGGGCGGGGAGCGCCTCGCCTCGGCGGCTGACGTCGACACCGCACGCG
>CAZCER010000081.1:0-11908 GCA_964497385.1 uncultured Armatimonadia bacterium
CAGGCGCGGACCACGGTCTGCGGACCGACCGTAACCTCCAGGCGGCTTACCCCGCGGAGAACGCGCCCCACCGCGCCCCCATCACCGTCCGGCAAGCTCTCGCACAACGCGACGGACTCGGCCACACGATGCGCGTCCGGCAGGTCCTCGGCCGCCGCGTCCGAGGGCAGCCCGAACAGGGCCCGTGCGGCGGCTGCGGCGTCCGCCTCCTGGAGCGTGGCGCTCTCCGGTTCCTCAATGAGGCGCACCGGGATCGGCTCGAGCGCCGCCTCGAGCGCGTCGAGATCCCCGGCGTCGATGGCCGCCTGGATCGGGGCGGCCAGGTCGGTGACCGGGTTCTCGGCCGTCTGAGCGAGGGCTGCGTCGGTGGGGACGAGGAGCGGAACGAGAAGCGCGACTATGTGCGGAGTTCGAAGCATCGGGACACCCTCCCATACTGGCCGCGCACCCACGCGCGGCGAAGTCAACCATAAGCGCACCACAGCACACGACAGGACATTCGGCAGGGGGCTTCGCGAACCTCCGGCGCGCCAAGGCGCGGTCGGACGGGGTCGTGGGCGAGGGGGCGATCAGCGAAGGTCGGAGCCTGGCCCCCAAGGTGTGTGTGTTCGGTGGGAACGCTCGGGGGCCAAGCTCACGGCGACGCGTATTCGATTTCAACGGCCGCTCCCCCTTCACCGAGTTCGCGTCTCCTTCGTCGAGAGGTAGGGCTTCCGCGCGCTCCTCCCGAAACCAATGACCGCCCCGGCCCAGGCGCCGGGCCGGAGTGGACGCATGTTCGAACTCACCCTTTTCGCGAAGTGGCTGGTCTCGCTGGTGGCGATGCTGAATCCCCCCGGCGCGATCCCGACCTTCCTCGCCGTCTCCGAGGGCTCCGACGACCGCGAGCGCGCCGGCATGGCCCGGATCGCGGCCGTCGCCGTCATGGGGCTTCTCGTGGGGGCCGTGTGCGTCGGCCAAACCGTCCTCGGCTACTTCGGGATCAGCATGTCGGCCTTTCGCGTCGCCGGCGGGATCCTGCTCTTGTTGATGGCCATCTCCATGCTGCAGGGCCAGATGAGCCCGGCGAAGCAGTCCGCGGAGGACTCGGAGGACGCCGAAGCCGCCGAAGACAAGCTCGGCGTGGCCGTGGTGCCGATCGCGCTTCCGCTCATCGCGGGACCGGGTTCCATCAGCACGGCGGTCATCTACGCGAACCAGTGCCGCAGCGCGCTCGAGACCGTGCTGCTGATCGTCGCGTCGCTCGTCGTGGGCGGCATCGTCTGGATCGTCCTCCGCCTTGCCGCGCCGATCGGGCGCAAGCTGGGCCAGACGGGCATCCGCGTCATGACTCGGCTGATGGGGCTCCTTCTCGCCGCCATCGCCGTGGAGTTCATCGTCACCGGTCTGCGGGAGTTGCTGCCTGGTCTCGACGGTCCGGGGTAGCCGCGCGGCGCACGCCCGGGCTAGGGAGTGGGACGTCATGCTGAGGATTTGGGGGTCGGGGGGGGCGGCCGACGATGCGCCGGAGGGCGCCCCCGGGCCCGCGTCGGGCGAACTCGAGGACGTGCGCCGCACGATCGCGGAGCACCCGTGGCCCGAGGAGCGGGGCAACCACCGGGCGATCGTGCACGTCAGCCGGCCGGCGGACGCCGTCGCGGTGCGCATTCCCTGGCGGCGGCGCGACGCCGAGCCCGAGTCGAAGGCGGTCCTGGTGTACGGCGGAGTGAGCGGCCTGCGGGTCGGGAACGTTCTCCCCATCCACATCGCGCGCGCGTACGGCGACCTGGTCTTCGAACCCACGGACGGGCCCGCCTATTACGAGATCTACTACCTGCCCTACACGCCGAAGCGAGGGTGCGTGGAGTATGCGACCGAGTATCTCGCCCCCGAGAACACGGCCGATGCGGCGTGGGTCGCCTCGGTGACCGAGCGCGCGAGCGACCGCCTCCCGGTCGCGCGCGTCACGGAGATCCAGGCGCGAAGGCCGTGCGACACGTTCGATCCGATGGAGGTCATCGCCACGGGCGCGGAGGTCTCCGAGGTGCTGGCGGCGTTTCCGGACCGGCGGTACCTGACGTTTCCCGAGGATCGCCAGCATCCCATCCGCATGACCGACGACATCCCGCTCCGGTGGGTGCAAGCGGTCCAGGAGAGCCCCGACAGCGCGACCAGGTCCTTCTACGGCCAAGTGAACCGGGGCGAGTTCTTCGTCTGGCAGATCGGCCTCTACGCCGCGCGGAAGGCCGTTGAGAACGTCTCGATCGACGTCGCGGACATGGCCTCCGCGACCGGCGGGACCATCCGCAAGAGCCAGTGGCGGCCCCTCAACCTCGGCGGAACCGACTGGCTCGGAAGGGCGTTCGAGAAGCGCGTCTCGGTGCCCATGGGCAAGGTGGGGGCCCTCTGGCTCGGGGTCGAGATCCCGAAGTCGACGCCCGTGGGCGTCTACGAGGGCCGGGTGACGCTCCGCGCCGACGGGCTCTCTTCGACCGAGATCAGCCTGCGCCTCGATGTCTCCGATGAGCCGGTAGAGGAGTGCGGCGACGCCGACCCGTTCCGGCACTCGCGCCTGAGATGGCTCGACTCCACGATCGCGCAGGACGACGAACCGACCTCGTCCTACACACCGCTGCGAGTCACGGGGCGCCTGATCGAGTGTTTGGGGCGGTCGGTGCGGATCGGCGACACGGGCTTCCCGGAGAGCATCGTCAGCTACTTCAGCGACGCCGTGGATCGGGTCGAGGAGTCCGGCCGAGAGATCCTGGCGGACGCCGTCGCGCTCACCGCCCACCCTCGCGAAGCCGGTCCGGCCCTCGCCTGGAAGAGCACGCGCTTCGAGATCGTCCAGCCCGGTCCCGGCGCGGTGGAGTGGGTCGCCGAGAGCGAGGCGGGGCGGCTTGCGATGCGCTGCGCCGGCCGCATGGAGTTCGATGGGCACATCGAGTTCCGCGTCGCCGTGTCCGCGCGCGGGGTGGCCGAGGTCGGGGACGTCCGCCTGGAGTTGCCGCTGCGTCGGCGGGCGGCCGAGTACATGATGGGCATGGGGTACGAGGGGGGCAGGCGGCCGCCCGAGTGGCGCTGGACGTGGAGCCCCGAGAGGCACCAGGACGCCCTGTGGATCGGCGACGTGAACGCGGGGCTGCAATGCCGTCTGAAGGGCGAGAACTACTCCCGACCTCTCATGAACATCTACTACGGCCTGAAGCCCCTGGAGATGCCGCCGGGGTGGTTCAACGAGGGCCGCGGAGGCTGCGACGTGCTCGAGGCGGACTCCGATCGCGTCGTTGTGCGAGCCTACTCCGGTCCGCGGACCCTCTCGCCCGGCGAGGAACTCCGCTTTGACTTCAGCCTGCTCCTAACGCCCGTGAAGCCCCTCACGCCCGACCGCTTCGCACAGCGCTATTTCCACGCGTACGAACCGGTCGAGACGATCGCGGAGACGGGCGCGAACCTGGTGAACATCCATCACGCCAACGCGCTGAACCCGTACATCAACTACCCGTTTCTTCGGATCGACGCGCTGGCGAGCTACGTCCGCGAGGCTCATGAGCGGGGCCTCAAGGTCAAGGTCTACTACACCGTCCGCGAACTCACAAACCACGTTCCGGAACTCTGGGCGCTCCGAAGTCTCGGCCACGAGATCTTCGCGTCCGGCCCGGGCATGGGCGATCCTTGGCTGGTGGAGCATCTGGGCGGGGACTTCATGGGCGCCTGGCGGCAGCCGCTCGAGGGTGACGAGGTGGACGCCGCGATCCTCACGAGCGGCATGTCTCGCTGGCACAACTACTACCTGGAGGGGCTCGACTACCTCCTTCGCCACGCGGAGATCGACGGCCTGTACATCGACGACGTCGCGTACGATCGAACGGTCATGAAACGCGTCCGGAAGGTCCTCGATCGCGGACGCCCCGGATGCCTCATCGACGTGCACTCGTGGAACCACTACAACGACCGCGCGGGGTTCGCGAGTTGCGCGAACCTCTACATGGAACACTTTCCGTACGTCGACAAGCTGTGGCTCGGCGAGGGCTTCGACTACACGCGGCCTCCGGAGTACTGGCTCGTCGAGGTCTCCGGCGTTCCGTTCGGGCTCGGAAGCGAGATGCTCGAGAAGCCCGTGAACCCCTGGCGCGGGATGGTGTACGGCATGACCGCGCGCCTGCCCTGGAGCGGCGATCCGCGCCCTCTCTGGAAGGTCTGGGACGACTTCGGGATCGAGGACGCGCGGATGCTCGGCTACTGGTCCGCGTCCTGTCCGGTTCGAACCGACCAGACCGACGTGCTCGCAACCGCGTATGTGCGCGAGGGCCGCACCCTCGTCGCGCTCGCCAGTTGGGCCGAAGAGAACGCCGAGTGCGTGCTCTCGATCGACTGGGAGGGCGTAGGACTCGATCCCGCGCGGGCCGAACTCATTGCTCCGTCGATCGAGGACTTCCAGCCTGAGGCCTGCTTCCTGCCCGGTGAGAGCATTACGGTGCCCGCCGGCCGAGGTTGGTTGCTCGTGTTGGAGAACAACTAGCCGACGCGGAGTCCTTCCGCGCGAAGGGCCGATGACGCATGCACCGCGCACTCCTGACGCTCTGCCTTCTCCACGCCGCCGCCGCGGCCGCCGACGAGATCTGGCGGATCGGCGAGTTTGACGATTCCTTCGCGGAGTTCGCCGTCGCGGGCTCGTACCGCGGCTTCCCGGGCGCATTTCCCGGCGAGATTGGCTTCACGGCGGGCCAGAGCGCGGCGACGGCCGACTGGCCGTACATCCACCCCGGACCCGTCGACGTCTGGGCCGGAAGCCGCGCGCACCCGGCCACCATCGAGTTCACGCTCTCCTCGGCGCCCGCGCGGCCCCTCCGCTTCACGATCGACCTCGTCGATGTGCAGTCCGGCGTGCCCACAGACCTGGTCGTCGATGTGAACGGGGTGGAAGGCCGCACCCGTCTTCCGGCGGGCGGCGGCGACGGCTCCCTGAGCGACCCGTCTCTCGGCAAGGAGCACGTCGTCTCATGCGTGCTCGGACCCGAGCTGTTCGTCGCGGGGCGCAACGCGATCACGATACGGACGGAGGGTTCCTGGGTGACCTACGACGCGCTCTCCCTGTCTGAGGAGACGTCCAATACGCCTCCCTCGATTCGCGAACTCGCCATCGAGCCGACGCCTCTCGTGAAGCGTTCGACCGAGGAGCACGGCGGGGGCCGGGTCGTCGTGGCCCGCGTGACGGCCGACGGCGCGGTCTCCGAGATCACAATCCGCATCGAGCTGCGGGGGCGGCCGGCCCGTGAGGAGACGCTCGCGCGCGGCGTCGCGTTCGGCGACGCCGAGTGGGAGTTCCTCGTCCCCGAGGCGTCCGAGCCGACGCCCCTGACCGTGACCGCCCGGTCGGGCGGCGCTTCCGCCTCGGCGACCACCACCCTCGAGCCGGTGCGGCGCATGCGGCTCTTCCTGACCCCCTCGACGCACACCGACATCGGCTACACGGATCTCCAGGAGAACGTGATTCAGCGCCACTGTGAGAACACCGACGTCGCCATTGACCTCTGCGAGCGCTACCCCGGCTTCGGCTGGAACCTCGAGGTCGCCTGGCAGGAGGACGTCTATCGTGAGCGGCGCGATCCCGAGCGGATGGAGCGGCTCTACGCGCTCGCCCGCGAAGGCCGCATCGGCGTGCAGGCCGGGTATCTCAACATGCTGACCGGCCTCTGCTCGCATGAGGAACTCAACCGGTGGCTCTACCACGCGTACTCGCTGGCGCGTCGCGAAGGCGTTCCTTTCGAGTCCGCCGTCACAACCGACGTGCCCACTCAGGTCTGGTCCGTGCCCACCACGCTTGCCGCCGCGGGCATCCGCTACTATGCGAACGGCATCAACAACACGCGGGGTGAGCCCTGGCGGGACGTTCAGACCCCGCACCCCTGGTGGTGGGAGGGACCCGACGGCAGCCGGGTGCTCGCCTTCTTCTCGCCCGGTTACGCCCATGCGGCGGGGCCCCTGTCGAGCATCGGCGAGTTGCGCCGCTGGGCGACCGCCGCGGTGTACGGCGCGGCGGTCAGCCCCTACGACGCCCTCTGTTCCTATGGCGGCTTCTCCGACAACGTCGCCCTCAATCCGCACGCCGCCGAGGTCGCGGACGAGTGGGCGCGGACCTACGAGTGGCCCAAGCTGATCGTCGGCCCGCAAGCCGCCTACCTTCGCTACATGGAGGAGCACTATGGAGACGACCTTCCGGTCCTCAAGGGCGACCCCGGTGTGTACTGGGAAGACGGCGCCGCCTCGACGGCGCGCGAGACCGGCCTGAACAGGGAAGCCCACGAACTCGCCTCGGCGGCCGACGCGCTGTTCGCCGTCGGTCAGACCCTCGGGCTGGAGCGGGCCCCCAAGGAGCGCCTCACTGAGGTCTGGAAGAACGCGCTCCTCTTCGATGAGCACACCTGGGGAGCGCACAACAGCGTGAGCGAGCCCGACAACCCGTGGGCGCGCGCGCAGTGGGACGTGAAGGCCCAGTTCGCTCACGACGCCTACGCGCAAGGCGCCGCGCTCGTCGCGGAGGGCCTCCCGGGCCTCGCCGGCGCCGTGCGCGCGGACGGCCGGGCGCTCGTTCTCGTGAACCCGACGAGTTGGCCGCGCGAGGGCGAATACGTCCAGATGAGCCTGCCTGAAGGCCTCACCCCCTCCGACCCGACCACCGGCGAGCCCCTGCCGACGTGCGTCGTCGCCGGCGAGCGTGGGACCGAGGCGACCCTCATCGCGTGCCCCACCCTCCCCGCTTGGGGCTACGTGACCTGCCCGCTCGTTCCGGGCGAGACGGCCGAGAGCCGCGTCGTCCCCATCGAGGGCGCGCCTGTCCTCGAGAACGCCCACTACCGGCTCATGTTTTCGACGGAGGATGGCTCGGTCGTGAGCGCGATCGACAAAGCGACGGGGCGCGAGCTTGTGGACTCCTCCGCCGGCCGCGGCCTGAACGCCTACCTGTATGTCGGCGGTGGAGACGGCACGAGCGTCGTCAGCTACGGCGCGCCCCCCTTCGAGCCGGAGATCCAGCCTGTGACGCGACCCGAGATCGAGCTTACGGAACTACCGTGCGTGGCGAAGGTCTTGGAGATCCGCACTTCAGGCCACCGGACGCCCTCGGTCGTCAGCCGGGTGACGCTCTGGGACGCCGCCGCGAGAGTCGATTTCGAGAACAACCTCACCCGCGAGGAGGAGCGTGCGAAGGAGGCAGTGTACTTCGCCTTCCCCTTCGCCGCGTCGGACCCCGAGGTTCGGCTGGAGATCCCGAACGGGGTCACTCGCGCCTGCCAGGACGAGCCCCCGGGCGGCTGCACGGAGTGGCACTGCGTGCAGCACTGGGCCCGCGTCGTCTCGCCCGACGGCGGCATCGTCTGGGCCTCGCCCGACGCGCCGCTTGTCTGCGTCGGAGACATCAACCGTGGTCTCTGGCCGCGCGAGCGTGAAGCCGCGAACGGCGCGCTCTACTCGTACGTCATGAACAACTACTGGTTCACGAACTACAAGGCCGGCCAAGACGGCGCGTTCCGCTTCCGCTACGCCTTCACGACGGCCGATGCCGCCACCGACGCCGGAGCCGCGCGCTTCGGCTGGCAGCGGTCGATGCCCGTGCTGGTGGAGGAGATCCCCGGAGCGCAACACGGCCCACTCCCATCCACCGCGAGCCTCGTGAGCGTGACGCCCGGCTCCGTGATGGTGACGGCGGTGAAGCCTGCCGAGGTGGGCCAAGCGCTCGTGGTGCGGCTCTTCTCGCTCGCGGAAGAGCCGGTCGAAGCCGTCCTCGACGTGAGCGCGCTCCCGGTCGGTCAAGCCGCTCTCGCGAACCTAGTTGAGGAGTATGAGCGGGACCTGCCGATGCGTGGGGGCAAGGTGACGGTCACCGTGCCGCCTCTCCGCCCGGTCACGGTTGTGCTTCGGTGAGCAGCGCTACGCCTCCACCCGCACCCAGAGCTTCCCGGTCGCGGCGTAGCCGTGCTCGTTCGTGTGGGTGACGGTCGCGATGTAGTCACCGGGCGCGGCGTAGGCGTGTGTGCAGCGGGCGTAGCCGTCGGGGTTGTGCGCGTCGGCGTTGCCGTCCGACCTCACGTCGAGCGGGCCGCTTCCATCGCCGAAGTCCCACGTTTCGCCCGGCTGGGCCGTTCCGAACGACCGCACGAGAAACGTCACCGGCTGGCCTGGTCGTACGTCGAAGGTCGGTGTGAAAGACGGGTGGATCGCCGGAGCGAGAGGCGCGTCTTTTCCGGGCGCATGAACCTGCACGACCGCGAAGTCGTAGCCGACGTTGCCCTCCTGGTCGGTCACCTCGACCGTTTCCGTGTAGTAGCCCGGCCTGGGGTAGCGGCGCTCCACAACGGACCCTCGGGCGGTCGCGCCGTCGGTGAAGGTCCACTTGCAGTGCAGGACTCCGCCGACGGCGGACCAAGAGCGCGTGGCGTCGAGCGTCGCCGTCTCCCCGATCGCGAGGAGATGATGCGGCCGCGCCACGGCGATCAGGCTCGGGTTCCGCCACGCGCGATAGGCCTGCCAGAGGAAGGCGTATCCCTCCTCCGTGCCCCACTCGCCGGACGGCTGCGGCGCCTCGACCTGGAAGTGGAGGTGCGACCAGCCGCCGCTCGCGCCCTCCTTGCCGAGTACGCCGAGGGGGTCGCCGCGCCGGACGCTCTCGCCTAGTTTCACATTCGGAGCGATCGCCGCGAGGTGGCTGTAGCGGTAGCACCAGCCGCGGTCATCGAGGAGGTACACAAGATCGTAGCGCGGCTTGCCGGGAATGCTCGCGAGGTCGGCGATCGTCTCCTCGCCGCGCACGATGACCACTCCGTCCGTCGCCGCGCGCACGGGGCTAAGCTGATCCGCGCCGCCGATGTCGAGCCCGTAGTGGTAGTAGACCTCATCGGCGCGGGCGTTGTCGCAGGCGTTCACGTAGCAGGGGTCGTTGGACATCTGAGTGTCGGTCGCGAACCACCGCTGTTCCACCGGGTAGCCGAAGGTCCCGGGCTCCACCCAGGGAGAGCCCGCCGGCCAGAGCCGCAGGCGCGCGTCTTTCCGCAGCGCCCACGCGTCCACGTTCGAGTCCTCGTAATAGTCCGCCGTGATCGGGCAATCGACCTGGACTCCCCCGACCGTGATCGGCAGTCGATACATGGCGGACGCAAGCGTCGCCCGCTCGCCGTTCAGTTCGACATCGACCGCCGCCTCGCGCACGGCGCCCCGGATGGAGTCCCGCTTCGCGGCATGGCCGAGGAGCCTGACGCGAGCGCGCGAGCCGTCGCGAAGCGTCACCGGCGCGCTCTCGCCGATCGAGAGGTCCACCGAGACGTGGAGCGGCGCTCGTGTGGGACCGAGTCCCTCCGGGTAGGCGACCATGGGCGTCTCCTTGGGAAGAGCGGCGTCGCCGCGGGCGGCGGAGCCAACCAGAGGCAGAGCCAAGCCTCCGGCGGCCGTCTGAAGCAGGAAGCCCCTGCGTGTGAGCCCTCCATCGTTGGCCACTGCGTTCGGTCCCTTCGCCTTCGGGTCAGCCCTCGCTGATAACCGTGTCCTCGTGCTCGTAGGCGGGCGAACAGAGGCAGAGGAACACGAGCTTCTCAGCGCCGGTGTTCCAGGTCTGGTGTTCGCTGCCCGGAGGGATCAGGATGGCGTCTCCCCGCGTGATCGGGCGCGTCTCTCCCGCGATGAGCATCGCACCCTCGCCCTCGAGCACGTAGTAGATCTCCTCGGACTTCGGATGCGTGTGGCGCTCGGTCCGCCTGCCGGGGTAGAGGGTCGCCTCGGCGAGGCTCATCCGCTCGCATGAGGAGTTGCGGTGCGCCATCAGTTCCCGGATCTCGGACGTGTCCTTCGTGACGAAGGGAGCGCACTCGGCGCGGTTGATGACTTCCAAAGGCCCGTCTCCTACTCTTTGGTCGGATTGAGGCGCTCCATCGCGTCGCGGAGCACGGTTGCCTCCGTGTAGGCCTCCGGGCCGAGTTCACCCGACAGGACCTTCAGGACGCCCTCCCCGCCGTCGCCGGCGCTCCAGCCGGTGCAGAGCGCGCCGAGCATCCGCTCGGTGGGATCGGCGAGCGCTGAGTCGAGAAACGCCTTCGCCGCGTCGGGGCTGTCCCACGGGCACGCCAGCACGCGGAAGCCTTCATCCTGGAAGATCCGCAGCGAGGGGTAGTCGTCACGCAGGCCGTAGTGCCAGTCGCAGACGATCACGTCCTTGGGGATCATCCCGATCGCGGGGGCCGTGCCGTTGGTGCTGGCCTCCCACTCGCTGTAGCCCGTCGCCTCCGCGTAGAGAAGCCGGTCGCCCCAGAGGAGCATCTCGACGCCCTTCTCGCCGACCACATGCGCGTGGATGTCGTTCACGGCTCTGGCGAACAGCTCGGCGGGGTCTTTGCCGCGGCAGCGCTCGCAGCCGTCGTCGGCGATCAGGAACACCTCGTCCATGCCGACATGGATCGCGTCAGCCTCGAACGCCTCGATGAGTTCATCGAGCAGGTCGAAGACGACCACGTTCACGTCGGGGTTCGAGGGGCACCAGCTTCGGCAGTAGATGCCCGGGTTGTCCCGTGGGATCGCGGGCGTCTCGTCAAACTCCGGGTGCTCGGTCAGGAGGGGGAAAGTGGTCTCCGCCCACGACTGGTGCCCCAGGCAGTTGAAGAGCGGGATCAGCCGCACGCCGTGCTCTCTGCAGGTCCGGGCGAGCCGGTGCGCGTCCTCGGCCGTGACGTCGCCGGAGCTGAGTTCGGGATGGCTCGCGAACGCGAAGTCGTAGTTGACCTCGACGACGAGCACGTTCACGCCCATTGGAGCGAGGTGCTCCTTGACGAGGCGCTCCGCCGTCGCCGCGCCCTCTGAAGACTTCAGAAAGATGTGTTGGCCCCGCCAGTCGCCGGGACCCTCCGGGGCCGCCGTGCAGGAGACCAGAGGCGCGCAGAGCCCCGTGACCGCCATGGCCGAGATGCATCGCAGAGTCATGCTCGGAGGTCCTTCCCGTCGCCGCGTGCGGCCTATTGGCTCACCACAACCGTCACGCCGCGCGCCTGCAAGGCCGCCAAGTCGGCGCTGGCGAGGCTCCCCGCCGTGAGGTCCAGCGGGTTGCCGCTCAGGTTGATCTGATCGCCCGATGCGAGGCCGGGGTTCGCCACGAGGGGCGCGATGTCCGCGATCTGGTTCGCGTGCAGGTCAAGCGTGATGAGTCCCGTGAGCCCGCTCAATGGGGTTAGGTCGACCAGGGCGTTGCCGTCCAGATAGAGCGTCTCCATGCCGGAGAGCCCGGTGAGGAATCCGACGTCCGCAAGGCCGCTGTTCGAGTATGTCAGGGTCCTCAGAGCCGTCAGGGACCCGATCGCGGAGTTGTCGGCGATGGGGTCGCCCGACACGGACAGCACCGTGAGCGACGGAAGCCCCACGAGCGGAGCGACGGTCGCGACCTGGTTGCCGTCGATGTAGAGCGCCGTGAGGCGCTGCAGTCCGGCGAGGGGGGAGAGATCGGTGATCTGGTTGTCCGAGAGGTAGAGGACTTCGAGGTTGGTCATCCCGCTCGCGAACGCGATGCTGGCAAGCCCACTGTCGACGCAATGGAAGCTGGTCAGTTGCGAGAGGGCGCTGAATTGCGACGCGTCGGCGATCGGGTTGTACGACACGGAGAGATCGCGCAGGCTCGCGCTCGATGCGAGCGGCGAGAAGTCGCTCACGTTGTTGTTGCGGAGGAAGAGGGTGCTCAGGTTCGGGAGCGACGCCAGCGGGGTCACGTCGGTGAGCGCGTTTCGGCCGAAACTGAGATAGGTGAGCGCCTGGCAGCTCGCGAGCGGCGTCGCATCGGTGATCAGGTTGTTCCACAGGTTCAGCCTCTGAAGCGACGTGCAATGCTGGAGGCCGGTGACGTCGTCGATGCGCAGTCCGGAGAGATCCAGTTCCCCTGTGGCCGCGCGCAGCGCGCCGA
>CAZCER010000082.1:0-11881 GCA_964497385.1 uncultured Armatimonadia bacterium
CCCCACAAGGGCGGCGCCCAAGACGAGCAGAGCCAGGACAGCGGACCGGCCTCTACGCGTCATCGGCACTCTCCTCCGCAGGCGCGGCGCCCTGCATCTCGGCCAGCAGCTCGGCCGCGCCGGGCAGCGGGTGTTCGCCGTCGTTCAGGACGGTCAGCCCGGCCTCGCTCACGAGGAACTCCACGAGAGCTTTGGCGGCGCCGGGGTTCGCCGAGTCGGTCAGAGGAGCCACCCAGATGCGCTGACGTTCGTAGCAGTCGGCTGGGAACTCACAGGCGATCCGGACCTCGTCCGCGTTCATCTTCTCGGGGTTCGTCTCAAGGGGGCAGGCCTTGTAGGAGATCCCGACGTCGGCCTTGCCCTCTTTGACGTAGTTGTGGCTCTTGATCGCTTGATCCGTCCGAAGCAGCCGAGGCTCGAGCTGTTCCCAGAGACCGAGGTTGGTGAGGGCCTCCCGGCCCGAGGTTCCGACGGAGTTCACGCCGGGCTCCGGGATCGCGATGGTCTCGCACTCGAGGAGATCCTCGGGGCGGGCGATGTCCGTTCCGCCGTCTCGTCGCGTAATGACGACCAGCTCGAACGAGCCAAGGCAACGCTTGGACTCGGGATCAATGAGCCCCGCTTCCTCAAGGGCCTCGATCTCAGAGACGCCGGGCGAGACGAAGACGTCGGTCTTCGCGCCTCTCTCCAGGATCTTCGCGACGAGGACGGAGGCGTTGTCGTAGTCCTCCGTGACTTCGAGCCCGGGGTTAGATTCCCGAAACACCGTTACGGCCTTCTTGACAGGGATGATCATGCCGCAAGGCACGAAGACCGTGAGCTTCCCGGTCGCGCCCACTCGGGCCGCGTCGAAAGCTGGCTGAGCCACGTCTTCGACCTGCCCGCCGAGTTCCTCTGAGGTGGGCGCGGACGGCTGGGACGCGCTCCGGCATCCCGCCAGGCCGCCGACGAGCAGGGCTAGGCCGATGAGTGCGAACCGATGCAACGCGGACCGCCTTTCGCTTTCGGCACGAGGCGCCGCCTCAGTGCCCCAGCATGCACGCGCAGATGTACCGACCGACCTCGCTGCCGTAAAGGGCGGCGAACGCAAAAGTCAGGGCGATGACCAGGAACTGATACGCCACAGCCTTCTTCACGCCCACCGCCTTCGAAATGATGATGAGGCCGGGGAAGCTAACGCCGGGACCGGACAGGAGAACGGCGAGAGCCGGCCCGAGGCTCATCGTCCCGTCCTTCAGGAAGGCTTTGGCGAACGCCACTTCGCTGAGCATGGGGAAGTACATGATCGCCCCGAGAAGGTCGGCGACGAGGACGGGGCGCATCTCGCGGAACCATCCGCTGTCAGGGGGCGCGTCACCGATCCAGGCATGGACGAGCTTGATGTCCAGGAAGGACGCGACCGCCCCGATGACAAGCAGGACCGGGACTAGGATCGGGATGACGAGCTTGACAAGGCTCCAGGTCTCTCCGGCCCACTCCCTCATGTCATCGCCGTCAAACTTCCGGCAGAGCAGGACGATCAGCGGCGGGATCAGGACGGCGTAGCCCGCTCCGCGCCAGTTCCAGTCCTTCACCCAGGCTCCGAACGCCGCGATGACCAGAAGCCCGAAGAAGAGCGCCCACACATGCCAGCCGGCGGCGCTCGCCGCCGCGGTCAGCGGCGGCGCCTCGTCCGCCTCTTGGGCCCGCTCTCGCGCTTCGCGGCGGAACAGGAGGGACATTGCGACGCCGACGACCACGGAGATGACGGCTACGCTCAGAATGCGCCAGAAGCCGGTGGTGACGTCGATGACCTGGATCGTGAAGAAGATGGCGACGATGTTGATCGCGGGCCCGGCGTAGAGAAGCGCGAACGCCGGGCCGATGCCCGCGCCTCTCCGGTAGATGCTGACGAAAAGCGGCACGATGTTGCACGAGCACATCGAGAGGACCATGCCCGACATGGCCGCTACGGCGTAGGCGCGGGGCTGCTTGGCGCCGGCGCCAAGATACCGGAGGATGACGCCGGTCGGGACGAACGCCGCCACGGCTCCGCCCAACAAGAACGCGGGCAGTACGATCGGGATGACCTCCCAGGTGAAGATGCAGCAGGTGAAGACATCGACAACCCCGGCGAGCGCGTCCTGAGGTCGCTCGGGTATGCGTAGGAAGCGCCCGACGAGGGGCTCGAGCCATCCCGCGAGGTGCATCGCGTACCCCGCCGCGAGGGCCAAGACCATCGTCAGAACGCCAAGCGCGCGTCCGTTCAGTCTGAGGGCCAGGGGTCCGCAGCCTGTCTCTTCGACCATGAGGCAGTTCTCTCCGAAGGGCGGCGCCAGCGGAATGCCACGCTTGCGCGGGCCGGCTTCGCACGCGAGAGCCCGCTCAACCACCGAGGGGCGGAGTAGAACTCGCGCGTCAGCGCGCCCTCGGCGCGCTGACCAGAGAACGGTACCGCAGAGCCAAGAGGACGGTCTACGGAACTTTTGCGGAACGGGGCGCCGCTCACCTCGTGGTCTGGTCGCTCACCTCGATCTTCTTCGCGGCCGACTCGGCGGACTCAGCGCTCTCCGTGGCGTCCGATTCCCCCGCCCTCTCCTCGGGCTCGGCGGCGAGGGCGGCCTCGACGGCCATGCGCAGATCCTCGAGCGTCCACGACTGCCCCTCCCCTTGGTTGAAGACGGCCGTGCGAACGGTCCCGTCCTCTTGGGTGTAGGAGAAGTCGCTCCGCCCGTTGATGCGGTAGCCGGCGCATCCCATTCCCGCTTTCGCGGCCGCCGCGGTGTGGATGAGCGTGACGGTGACTCGGATCCTGTCCGGATGCTCCGCCGCCAGCGTGCGCAGCAGCGCGATGGCGTCCGCATGGCAGTGTCCGTCTTTGGGCGGGACGGCCGCGTAGACCCTGACGTCGTCGCCCTCGCCGAAGCGTTCGGAGATCCCGTCCGCGCCGGTGGCCGTCTCCAGCCACTCCTCATCAATGACCCCGGTGCCGCTGGGGTAGACGGACGCACCCGCCCCGGCGTCCTTGGGGTCGCGCATCACGGTCTGGAGTTGCCCGTAGGCGACGTAGCCCGCGCCGGCGATGACCAATATCAGCAAGGCGGCCACGGCGGTCTGGTTGGCTCCGCCGTTCCGCCCGGGCGTCTTCCGCTCGCTCGGCGCCTCAGTCCGTTCGTTTTCCATCGCGTCCTCCTCCGCTGGGTGTGCGGCGCGTCAGCGCTCTCATCGAGCCCTATCGTTCAGACCTCGTTCGGACCGCTTGCCTGTCCGGCTTTCACAGGTTACTCTTTAGTTGGAGACAAGTGGTGCAACAAGGCTGGTAGGTTGTGCGGTCTCCCTTTGATCCACATGGCGTGCGCATTCGTTGTGCATCTTGCCAGGAGGTGTCGTTGAGTTGCTCACTTCCAGTGAGAGGTCGGCGCTGGCGGCCCTGAAAAGGCTGCTGACCAGCAGCGATCCGCGCCATCTCGAGGATCTCGCCACCCTGCTCTGCTGCTTCCGCGAACTCGTCATCCCGCTGCTCGGTGAGGCGATGCGCGGGGACTCGATCGATGTGCGTCTTGCGGCCGCCTGGACGCTGAGCCGCATCGACGGGCGCCAGGCTGAGGAGATCCTGCGGCGCGCCGCTCAGGACGAATCCGAGGATCCGGTGGTGCGGGAGTTCGCCCAGCGCGCGCTGACATCCTCGCCGAGCGACCTGCCCAACCCGCGTCTCCAGCCGGTCTAGCAACCCACGCGGCCGAGAACCTAGAGCCGCCATAGCTCAGCCACCTCGTCCTTCCAGACGGCCGAGGCGCCGCCTGTCTGCGCAAGTTGCGCTCGCTGCCCGGGCCACTCCTCGCCCCTCCATCGGGTGACCACCACCGCCTCAACGCCTGCCGCCCGCAGGTTGCCGACGACGGGGTCCTGACGCGCGGGCGCCTCGGCCAGACTGCCCGCAAGCACCCACCACGGGGCCTCGGGACGCTGGCGCCACAGCGCGTGCAGCGGAGGCCGCGGCGCCCCATCCGCGCCGACCAGCAGAGGCTCGAGTTGCAGCCGACGGCCGAAAGCCCAGTAGCAGAAGGAAGGGTTGGGCTGGAACCACGCGACGCGCGTGCCGGGCGGGAGGTCTGCCAGTGCATCGAGGAGAGGCGCCATGTCGCGCGGCTCGGCCGCTGAGTCGGCGCGCGTCACCGCCGAGGCGAAACCGGCGTCCGAGCGCTCCGCTTTGAGCGGCTGGAGCGCGGCGAGGACCAGGAGCGCGGCTGCCGCAAGAGGAGCCGCGTGGAGCGGCCTCCACCGCGGTTCGGCGCGCCAGGCGCGGGCCGCGGCCGCCCCGACCGCGCCAAGAGCAAGCACGGCCAGCGTGAGACCTCGGGCGGCCCCTCCCCCGGCCCCGCCAATCGTTGCGGCGAAAGCGACCGCGGACGTCAGCAGAGCAAGCCCCGCCCAAAGACGCCGGGCGGCTCCGTCGCCCGCGACGGAAAGGGCGAAGAGAGCGACTCCGATAAGGTAGCTCAGGAGGACGTAGCGCGTCTGGGCCTGCAGAGGCGCGGCGGGCCACTCGCTTGTGGCGGAGAAGGGCGCGAACGGGAACGCCATGACCAAGATGACGCCCACGGCGCCGAGCAGGCCGGCGAGAGCGCGGTCTCCCCTCTCCTCCCCCGCGCCGGCCCGCCGCTGAAGCGCGGCGACGCAAGCTCCGTAGCCGATGAGCGAGAGCGCGAGCAACCCGACGGGCCAGTCGAAGAGGTAGTCGCCCAGGACGCTCCAATCGGTCCCCGCCGGCGGATCCGTTAGCCACGCGACGAGACGGGACGGCCGCTGCTCCTCCGGTCCGAAGGGCCCGGGGAAGGGTCCGACGGCGACGGGGAAGAGCGGGTTGCCGGTGAGGACCGTGTTTCGAACATACCAGTAGCCGCCCGTCGCAAGCGCCCCGCCGATCCAGGCCGCCGACTTCGCGGCGGCGACCTTCACGGACTCGAGACGCGCCACGCGCCACATCAGCCAGACCGGGAGCAGCGCCGCGAGAGGCGTCAGGGAGGCCTTGGCCCCGATCGCGAGGCCGCAGCACACACCGGAGCAGAGGACGTCTCTCCACCCCACCGTGCGCGGCCGGCCATCGCGGGCGCGCCGAGTGGGAAGCGCCAGGAACGCGAGCGCGGCCAGCGCGGCGGCCGGTGCGGCGAGGTCGGTGGCCGAGAAGGTGTTCAGCCGACGCAGCACCGGCGCGCTCGCGAGGAGGATCACGGCGGGCAGCAGCGCCGCGCCGCGACCGGCGCCCAAGGCCCGGGCCAGACCGGTCACGGCGACGGTCGCGAGCGCGAGCCACACCAAAGCACCCAGACTGGCCATCGCGTCGCATCGGAATGGGAGCATGAACCAGGCCGACAGCATCTCGGAGCCGTGGGGATAGTAGGACTGGTACGTACCGAAGCCGAGCGTGAGTCGCTGGTGAACGATCCAGTGCGCGGGCTGCACGGCGTGGTACGACAGGTCATCGGGCTTCAGGACGCAGCCGGACGCGAGCGCGTACCCGACGTAGACGGCTCCCATCGCCGCGAGCATGGCGCCGCACAACAGGAGCAGCAGCCTGTCGACGTCCTCGAGGCGGCGATGTTCCTGAGCGGGACCGGCCGCCGGCGCGCGAAGACGCGAACGGTAGGCCGGGACGCCCAAAGCCAGCGCGGCCAGGGCCGAGGCGATCGTCGCCCAGCGCGCGGTGAGGAGTCCGGCCGATCCGATCGCGAGCATCACGACGGTGACCAGCACGGGGTACGCCGAGACGGTCGCGAGCGCGCGCCGCCACGGCTCGCGCCCCGCCATGGCCAGTCGTCCGGCTGAAGCGGATGCGAAGAGGAGCAGCGCGTTCGCGAGCACGAAGTGGGCGTTGGCTTCCACATCCACCCTCCGGTCCCGGCGACAAGCGGAAGCATCGCGTCGTCGTCCTTCGGCCCGACGCGCAAGGGTCCTGCCCCGCGGGGGCCAGGCGAGCGAGGGAAGCGCGGAGGCCCCGCCGAAGGTTCGAGGCGGACCGTGACAACGGAAGGTGGTTCTCGCCTTGGCGGAACTCGTGATGTGCCCCGAGTGCGGCGCGGAAGTCGAGCGCACCTACATTCGGACGACGTGCACGGAATGCGGGGCCTCGCTTCGAGACGCGGCGCCGTTGGGAGCGCCGGCCCCGCCCGTCCTCGAGTCCAGTCCCGCCGTCTCGGCGTCCCCACCGGGCGAGTTTGATCCCGCTCCCCTTCCCCCGGACCCCGAGCCCACCCATGCGGCGCCCGAGCCCACCCACGGCGCACCCGAAGCCGCCGGTTCCGCGTCGCCGTGCGGCCATACGCCGACGGCGCCCACAGAGGCAAGCGCGACGACGGCGATCCCGTGGGCGGACGGAAGCGCCGAGCCAGCGTTCGAACTGGCCCCGGCGCCGCGGCGGGTGCCCATTCTCCTCAGGGCCCAGTTGAAGCTCGGCGGCGTGCTGCCCATGATGGGCTGGTTCTTCATCGCGCTCGGCTCGGTGTTCGTGTGGATCTTCGGGAGCATGGCGGATCTCTCGTTCCTTACGATGGCCGGCCCCAAGGCGACGGCCGAGGCCACGGCCACCGGGAACGAGCGGACCAACATCAGCGAGGGCGATGACGACTCCTCGACGCCGATCTACGCGACGCGGTACACCTTCCGTTCGGCCGATGGCGCGGAGCACGAGGGCGTGTCGTTCGCACCGGGGCGCGCGCTGGAGCGAGGCGAGACGGCGCGCGTCGTGTATCTCGAGAGCGACCCGTCTCGCTCGCGCCTGGAGGGGATGCGGCACCGCCCGCTTCCGGCCGTGGTCCTGTTCGTGTTCTTGTTTCCACTGATCGGATTCGGGTTCGCACTCGGGGGCTTCCTCGCTGGACTCCGCGCCGTGCCCCTATTGCGGGACGGTCAGCCGGCCTACGGGGTTCTTGCGGGCATGGAGGCCACCAACACGACGATCAACAACAGCCCGGTCATGAAGATGACGTTCCGTTTCACGGCCGAGGACGGACAGGAGTACACGGCCACGGCGAAGACCCACGAGACGGGACTGCTCACAGACTCCCGGCGAGAGCTTCTGGTGTACGATCCCCAGAATCCGGCGCGGGCTGTGCTGTTTGACAGCCTTCCGGGCCGCCCGGTCATCGGCCCCGACGGCGAGTTGGTCGTCCGAAGCCCCGGCGGGGCCATGCTCTCCCTGACCCTCGCGCTGGCCGGATTCGCAAGCATGACGGGCTGGCTCTGGTACACGCTCATGGCCTAATGAGCCTTGCGGAAGTGGAGCAGTTCGCGTGGTGTACGGAGGGACCCCAATGCGGCCCCTCCGTACACCATTTCTGAAAGGCCCAGTGGGGCGGCCGAGAGCCGCATCCAAACGCGGAGCGGCTCTCAGCCGCCGCCCGACCTATTCCGGCTCCGCGCGCATGACTCGGATCTCCGAAACAAACGCGCCGCGCGCCGCGCCGTCGGGCGCGCGAATCTCGAGCACCGTCTCGTCGGACGCGGCGGACACCCGCAGGGGTATGCGCACCCACTCAAAGCCGTCGTACCCGCCGTGCTTGACGCGCGCCTCGGCGTCACCGAGCCGTACGATCGCCTCGCGTTCATCGTTCTTCGAGCCCCACAGCAGTCCGAGCACGACGTCCTGGCGGCCATCGAGACGCACGGCGCTCACAATCGGTCCCGAGCCGGTCCACTGGTACGGCACGCCCTTGTACGATTCGACCGAGAACGCGACCGCGTCCAGAAGCCCCGGCTCGTGCAGCACGCGAAGGCGAAGGCTCGCGCCGCGGCCGTTCGAAGGAGACGCCGCAACGATGACCGACTCGGCGTCGCCGGAGCAGCGAATCGTGACCGCGGCCCGCTCGCCGGGCCTGAGACTCAGCGCGGACTGGGAGAGCGTCCCGGCGGACGCCGAGAGCGCGACCTTCTGGGCGCGATCCGACGTGTTGGCGACGAAGACCTCCGCCACGCCCTCGGGCGCGCAGTTGAGGATGCTCGGCCCGGAGAGCGCGACTGTGGGGTTGCCGTGCGGGGGGGCCTGCATTCTCTCCACCAAGACGGTCGCGGGGCGTCCCGGCGCGAGCCAGATCGGGAGCCCCTCAATGAGGCGGTAGCCTGGCATCGTGGTGACGGTCTCGCCTGCGGTAACGCGGTACAGGTCGCCGGAGCGGACGGGCCACCACTCCGGCCACTCGTTCAGGCGCGGGTAGTTCATGGAGAGCCCCATGTGGTCGCGGTGGCGGGGATGGTCAAAAGCCACGGCGCCCTTCCACGGGGTGGCGGACGACAGGTGGAGGACGAGAGCGTCGCCGTCGTAGGCCGCACCGTACCGCAAGGCGTCGCTCCAGGGCGTCGCGCGCACGCCGGCCGTCTTGCGCATGGCGTACATGAGCCAGGTCCGCGCCGAGTTGCCGTCCCCGTGCCACCCCTCGACGATGCCGTCCGGGCGCTGGATCGCGTAGTGTTGCTCGAAGAGACGGGAGAGCCAGGCCCAGGAGGCGGGGTTGTCGACTCGGTTCAAGAGCACCATGGCGCCCTCTTCGCAGTCGGCAAGCGAGTCGGCTCCGCCCCACTCGGCGTAGGCCGTGGCGGCTTCGATGGCTCGCCGGACGGCCGGGAGGTAGGTTCCCTCACCGAGAACCATGTCCGCAGTGTAGTAGGCGTTGTAAACATAGCCCCAGGTGTCGGGCACGCCGCCGGCCGTGTCCGGTCGGCCCGAGAGAATGCCTCGCTGGTTCACGAACCGGCGCAGCACCTCATCGAGCATCCGCCGGAACGGCTCCTCGTAGGCGGCGGCCCTGTCGGGGCGGTGGCGTCGGGCGGCGACGAACGCCTCGGAGAGCCCGCCGATGATCTCACTCCCGTGGTCGATCACCCGGAGATCGGCGTTGACGGCCCTGTGAGCGGCGAAGTCCCACTCATGACAAGGGACCCCGCCGTTGCCGGGGAGCACCTCGAGGAAGTACGCGTCCGCGATCCGCAGGGCCTGGTCGAGATAGACGGGGTCGCCGGTCGCCGCGTGGAGCCGCGTGAGCACTTGGAGCATCTCGCCGTTCACCTCGGCGCCGCCCGATGGGAGCGGTCCGAAGTCGGAGGCGACGGGCGCCTCGAGGCAGATGTCGCGCGCGAGTTCACGAAGACGCTCGAACCACGGCGAAGGCCCCATCACCTCGGCGATCGGCAGAAGCCCGTCTTTGCAGTACTCGGAAGCCCCGAACACGGCCCGAGCCATGTCGACCTGAGGGTCGGCGAAGCCGTCGGTTTCGAGGGACACCGTGTCGGGCAGACTGCGCACCCTTGTCGACAGAGTCATCTCGGCGTCGAGCATGTCCCGCATCTCGCCCGCAAGGACCTCAGGATCGGTGAAGTACGCCGTCAGCACCATGAAGGCGTAGTTGTCCGCCGCGGAGTTCCACGGGGTCCAGAGCGGGCTCTCGAGGTTCTGGGGGATGAGGCCTGTCTCGGGGTCCCTGGCGGCGAGCCAAGCGTCCAGATAGCGGTGTGAGGCGGCGAATGCGCGGTGCGCCTCGGCGGCGTTCGCGCGCGCCTCGGCGTCGAGACGGGCTAAGTCGGGCGAGTGCAGAGCGAGCGACAGGGCGATGGTGAGCGATAACACGACTTGTCCTCCTTCAGGACGGCGGGTTGGGGGCGACTCCGAGTCGCCCTACTCCCACGGGTGCAGCAGGACCTTCCCGCACTGGCGGGAGGCGGAGATCTCGAACGCCTGCTGGACCTGACTCATGGGCAGCACGTGCGTCACCAGCTTCTCGACAACCGGGGACTCACGGATGACCTGCAGGACGCGCGGGTAGTCGTTGAGATTGTAGTGCCACGTGGCGTGGATCGTGAGGCCTCGGCGGATCAGGTCCGGACTCACGCGGAGCGTGGTCTCCGCGTCACACTCCCCGACGAAGGCGATGTGGCCTTTCGGGCCCGCGGCGTCGAGGCACAGACGGTGGGCGGCCGGGACGCCCGCGCAGTCGAGCGCCTTGTCGACCCCGACTCCTCCGGTGGCTTCCCGGATCGCGTCAAGGCATCCCGCGTCGGTCGGATCGACCACGAGGTCGGCCCCGAGTTCGCGCGCGAGCTTCTGTCGGACCGCGACGCTCTCGGCCACGATCACGCGCGCTCCGCGGAAGCGCGCGTTCACGATCCCTCCGAGCCCGACCGGACCGGCGCCGGTGATGAGCACGGTGTCGAACGCATCGACCTTCATGGCCTCGAGGCCCGCGAAGGAAGGCCCCAGCCCACAGAGGGCGACGCCGGCTTGGTCGTAGGTGACGTCCTCGGGGATCGGGGTCAGCAGCCATGACGGCTTGAGGAGATGCTGCGCGTAGGTGGCCGAGCCTTCCGGCGAACCCGTGAAAGCCGCGAAGTCCACCCAGTTCCGGCAGTGCAGATGATCCCCGCTTCGGCAGAGCCGGCAGTTGCCGCACGTGTAGCCGGGATGGACGACGACGCGATCCCCGGGAGCGACCGCGCACGGCTGGGCGACCTCGACCACCTCGCCGATGGCCTCATGCCCGAGGAACTCGCTCCGGCGCCCCGAGAGCCAGCTCTTATACTCCGTGCACATCGGCGCGGTGTGGACCTTCACCAACGCCCAGTCTTCCTTGGGTCTGGGCGTCGGCGCATCCATGAGCACAGCCTCGCGCGCATCGACGATCGCTGCTTTCTTCATCCTGTCCGCGTCCTCCCGACCTCTGGCCCGCGGTGGGCTGAAGTCCGCCGCCGCGGCGTGCGATACTGGCTGACGGTAGGTTCGCGCGCGCGGAGCGCGAGACCTGGCCCGAGACGGGGAGCCGCGTTGACGCCCCCGGTCGCCGGAACTATGCTGACCGAGCGGCGGGAGACAGATCGCCGCGGGACGGACCCATGGACGCGAAGACCCTCGACAAGCTGGAGTACGGACGGGTGCGCGAGGCGCTTGCGCGCGAGTGCGCATGTTCACTCGGGCGAGCGCGCGCGGAGGCGATGACGCCCTCGAGCGATCCCGCGGCGGTGCGTCTGCGCCTGGCGGAGACGACCGAAGCGCGGCGGGTCCTCGACACGTCGGGCCCTGTGCCGCTTGGCGGCATCACCGACACTGAGGAACTCATGCACCGGGCGCGCGTCGGGTCCTCGCTCAGCGCCTCGGAACTCCTCACGGTCTGTGACTGCCTGCGCGGAATGCGCAGGCTGAAGGAGGCGCTCTGCGAGGAGGAGCCCGAGGACCTCCCCAACCTGGCCGAACTCGAGGCTCGGCTCTCGGCGTTCCCGGAGATCGAGAAGCGGATCGAGGAGAGCCTCGACAACGAAGGCGAGGTGGTCGACAACGCGAGCGCGGA
Source organism: uncultured Armatimonadia bacterium (assembly GCA_964497385.1). GTDB lineage: Bacteria > Armatimonadota > Zipacnadia > UBA1398 > UBA1398 > CAZCER01. Next base: position 11,307 of record CAZCER010000082.1, read on the forward strand.
ACTAAGGCGCCTCCGCAACCGCGCGGCCGTGCTTCGGAACCGCATCGACGAGAAGCTGAGGGCCTTCCTCGCGAAGAACGCGTCCCACTCGGGCATCCAGGACCGCCTCGTGACCATGCGGCGCGGTCGGCCCTGCGTCCCCGTGCGAGCGGGCTCGCAACGCTCGTTCCCGGGCGTTGTCCACGATGTCTCGAGCAGCGGCGCCACGGTCTTCGTCGAGCCCGAGGGCGTGGTCGGGCACGGCAACGAACTCCAGCAGGCGCTCGCCGCGGAGCAGGAGGAAGTCGCGCGCATCCTCCGTGAGTTGTCAGGTCAAGTCGGGGCCCGGGCCGAGGAGATGGTCGCGTCCCTCGAGGCGGCGGGGCTGCTCGACTTCATCTTCGCGCGCGGGTCTCTCTCGCGAAGGATGGACGCCGCGGAGCCGGCGCTGCGCGACGACATGCGGGTGCGCCTCATGGGGGCGCGTCACCCGCTGATCGACCCCGCGACGGTTGTTCCGATCGACCTCTGGGCGGGCGAGGACTTCCGCGGACTGCTCATCACCGGCCCCAACACGGGCGGCAAGACCGTCACCC
>CAZCER010000083.1:0-11860 GCA_964497385.1 uncultured Armatimonadia bacterium
CGCATGGCTTCCGGTCGCGGGGCTTGTGAGCATCCTGGTGGTCGCCCTCGGTCTCATCGTCTGGCTCTCATGGCCCAGGGAGGCCGCTGAGAAGCGCGTCCCGGCCGTCGCTTCCGAGGCGTCGAGCGGGCGGCCGCCGGCGACGATCTCCCATCTGCCGGCCCGTCCGCAAGCGGCGGACGCCCCGACGGGCGGCGGGGCGGATCGTCTTCCCGCCCCCGAACCCGTCGACGCCGCCTATGAGACGGTGCTCCCCTCGGAAACGCTGGATCCCGCGGTCTACGATGCGGGCGCCGTCGAACCGGCGACGGGAGCGGAAGATTTGGCGCGCTTGCGGTTCCAGCAGTTCCGACTCGAGGAGTCGCACCGGGAGTCGCAGTCGTCGTTGCGGCGCCTGTACGACGAGGCGGAGGACCGCCACGCGTCGGATCTCGCGGAACTCGAGCGGCGCGCTGCGGAGGCTTCGCGGGCGTATGAGGCTCGCATCGCCGAGTTGCGGGCGGAGCAGGAGCGGATGGCTCGGACGTACGGCCAGTCTCTGGCGGAGGTGGGGGAGCGTCAGACGGCGCTCCAGACGCGCCAGGGGCGCGAGGCCGAGGATCTTCAGAAGCGCATCGCTTCCGAGAAGGCCATGCGGGAGGCCATGGAATCGGAATGGGAGAGGGAGCGCGCGGCTCTCCTCGCGAGTCAGGCCGAGCTGGAGCGCGAGTATGAGGGCCAACTGGACCAGCTTCGGCGGCGCCAGGCTCGGTCGGAAACCCGACTCCGGGAGACGGAGCCGGACGAGGACGACGAGTAGCCCGCGCTCGGGGCGCGACGGCTATGCCTCCCAAGGGTTCGCGCCGACCCTTAATTGACACTGCCCCCCCTCTCTGGCTAGACTGGCGCCTTGCCGGACCACCGCAGGCTGACTCGCATTCCAGAGGCGACGTTGAAACGCCGGCCGGTTCCCGCAAGGGCCGCAGCCGTGAGCTGAGAGGTGAACCTAAGTGGCAGTCAAGGTTGGGATCAATGGTTTCGGACGCATCGGGCGTCAAGTCTTCAAAGCCATCTACGAGCGCGGTCTGAAGGACAAGGTGGACGTCGTTGCCGTGAACGAGATCACGGACACCAAGACCCTCGCGCACCTGCTGAAGTACGACTCCGTGTACGGCAAGTGGGACGTCCCGATCACCGCGGGCGAAGGCTTCATCGAGGTCGATGGCGAGAAGACCGTGATCACCGCGGAGCGCGATCCGGCGAACCTGAAGTGGTCCGACATGGGCGCCCAGATCGTTCTGGAGTCCACCGGCCTCTTCACGGCCCGTGAGAAGGCCGGCGTCCACCTGGGCGGCACGGTCAAGAAGGTCATCATCTCGGCCCCGGCTAAGGAAGAGGACATCACGATGGTCCTCGGCGTGAACGAGGACAAGTACGATCCGGCGAACCACCACATCATCTCGAACGCCTCATGCACCACGAACTGTCTCGCGCCGGTCGCGAAGGTGCTCGACGCGAGCTTCGGCATCGAGGCCGGTCTGATGACCACCATCCACGCCTACACGAACGACCAGAAGATCCTCGACCTCCCGCACAAGGACCTCCGCCGGGCGCGCGCGGCCGCGGTCTCGCTCATCCCGACCACGACCGGCGCCGCGAAGGCCGTTGCGCTGGTGCTCCCGCAGCTTAAGGGCAAGCTGAACGGTTTCGCGGTCCGCACCCCGAACCACACGGGCTCGGCCGTGGACCTCTCCGTCCTTCTGAAGAAGAAGACGACGGCGGAGGAGATCAACGCCGCAGTCAAGGCCGCCGCCGAGGGCCCGATGAAGGGCATCTTGGCCTACACCGAAGAGCCGATCGTCTCGATCGACGTCAGCGGCGACTCGCACTCGTCGATCTTCGACGGGCTTTCGACCATGGCGATCGACGCGGGTGACGCGACGATGGCCAAGATTCTCTCCTGGTATGACAACGAGTGGGGCTACTCGTGCCGCTGCGCCGACCTCTTGGTTTTCCTGACCGAGAAGGGCCTCTAGGTCGGTCTCGTTCCGTTGGATGGGTGGACGATGTCCGCCATGAACCGTCGAACCGCACTGTAGACCGTGGGAGGGGCACAGCGTGCGCTGTGCCCCTCTTTGCGTGGAAAGGACCGTCCCGATGGCCAAGAAGTCCGTAACGGATTTGGCGGTGCAAGGAAAGCGCGTGCTGGTGCGCGTCGACTTCAACGTTCCCGTCGACGAAAGCCGGAAGATCACCGACGACGCCAGGATCGTCGCCGCGCTCCCCACGATCAGCTACCTCCTCGACCACCACGCGAAGGTCATCCTCGTGAGCCACTTCGGGCGCCCCAAGGGCAAGGTCGTTCCCGAGATGGATATGACCCCCGTCGCGGCGCGTCTCGCCGAGTTGGTGAGCGCCAAGGTGACCAAGGCCGACGACGTCGTCGGTCCGAGCGTGACCGCGCTGATCGAAGCCATGGAGCCCGGCGAGATCGTGCTCCTCGAGAACAGCCGTTTCCTGCCCGGCGAGGAGAAGAACGATCCGGAACTCTCGAAGCAGCTCGGAGCGCTCTGCGACGTCTATGTGAACGACGCGTTCGGCGCAGCGCACCGGGCCCACGCCACGACCCCCGGCGTGACCGAGTACGTCGACGAGTGCGTGGCGGGCTTCCTGATGCAGGCCGAACTCGAGAAGCTCGGCGAGGCGCTCCTCGAGAACCCGAAGCGCCCGCTCGTGGCGGTGCTCGGCGGGGCGAAGATCGAGGGCAAGCTCGGGGTGATCGACGCTCTGCTCAAGGTCGCCGACACGCTCATCATTGGCGGCGGCATGAGCTACACGTTTCTGAAGGCCAAGGGCTACGAGGTCGGCAAGTCGCTTCTCGATGAAGAGAAGATCGGCTACTGCGGCGACATGATGAAGCAGGCCGAAGCCGCCGGGAAGAAGCTCCTCCTCCCGACCGACATTCTGGCCGCGAGCGCCTTCGCCGCGGACGCGGAGACCAAGATCGTCCCCGCCGATGGCATCCCGGCCGAGTGGATGGGCCTCGACATGGGCCCGGAGTCCACGAAGGTCTTCTGCGAGGCCGTTGCCGCCGCCGGCACCGTTTTCTGGAACGGGCCGATGGGCGTCTTCGAGATGGAGCCCTTTGCGAAGGCGACCCATGCGGTCGCGAAGGCCATGGCCGACTCGGAGGCCGTCACCATCATCGGCGGCGGCGACTCGGCGGCGGCGATCAAGCAGATGGGCTTCGCGGACCAGATGACGCACATCTCCACGGGCGGCGGCGCGTCCCTTGAGTTCATCGAGAACGGCGGCACGCTCCCGTGCGTCGAGGCGCTCGACGAGAAGTAGAGCCTTCCCAATGGAGGGGCCCCATCCGGCCCGGCCCGTAGGGAACAGCCAGAACCAGGAAGGACGACCGAACATGGCGCGCAATCCGCTCATCGCGGGCAACTGGAAGATGAACTGCACAGTACCGGAGGGTCAGGCGCTCGTGGCCGCGCTCATCGAGCAGAAGGACGACATCGCCCCGGTCGAGGTCCTCGTGTGCCCGCCGGCCACGGCGCTCTGGGCGATCGGCAAGCAGCTCTGCGATGCCGGCAGCAAGATCGGTCTCGGAGCCCAGGACGTCTTCGGTGACTCCACGGGCGCTTTCACCGGCATGCTCTCCACGCCGATGCTCAAGGACTGCGGCTGCAGTTACGTCATCGTCGGCCACTCGGAGCGCCGCGGCCGCTTCGGCTCTTGCCCCGACTGGTGGACCCCGGCGCTGCAGGCGCTCTTCGCCGACTCCGACGAGAGCGTGAACGCGAAGGCGAAGGTCATCCTCAAGGCCGGGCTCACCCCGATCATCTGCTGCGGCGAGACGATCGATGAGCGCAAGGCCGGGAAGACCGACGAGATCGTCGCGGCGCAGATCCGAGCCGCGCTCAAGGGCTTCGACTCCGCGACCGTCGCCGGCCTCGTGATCGCGTACGAGCCCGTCTGGGCCATCGGGACCGGCGAGGTCTGCGACGCGCCGGAGGCTCAGCGCGTGTGCAAGATGATCCGCGACACGGTCGCCGAGGTCGCCGGGGCGGACGCGGCCGCGTCGGTGCGCATCCAGTACGGCGGCAGCGTGAAGCCGGACAACGCGGACGAACTCCTCGGAAAGCCGGACATCGACGGCGCGCTCGTCGGCGGCGCGAGCCTGAAGGCCGCGGACTTCGCGGAGATCGTCCGCGCGGCGAAGCGGACCTGCGGCTAGGACGCGGCCCGGGCCCGATGGCGGGGCCCCATCCGGCCCACCCTTACAAGATGGCGGGAGAACCTCGCAGGGCGGCTCGGCGACGGGCCGCCCTGCGCTCGATACGGCGGCCCTGGTCCCCTACCCCGCTACTCCGAGCGCTCCCACCGTGACGAGATAGGCGGCGGCGAAGACGCCCGCGCAGACGCGCCAGCGCCGCCAGAGGCACACGAGCACCGCCTCGGCGGCGAAGAGCCCTGTCGCGAGCGCGCAGCCGCCGAGGCTGGTCCTTGCGTCCCCGGCGAGCCCGGGCAGATCGGGCCACATCAGGACGACCGCTCCCGCCAGAAGAGCGATCTGAAGCCCGTCGTGCATGACCGCGGCGATGAGACCCGCCCTCGGCTCCATCACCATCAGGTAGAGCACCCCGGCGGCGACCAGGCCGACAGCGCCGCACGCCGCCACTCCCAGCACAAGAGCAAGCTGCGGGTCGCGGATCTCGAGAGCCCGCCCCGCGAGCGCCTCACGGTAGAGAATGCGCTCCATCCACAGGTAGATCGCCGAGGGAACGCCGCAGCCGAGCAGGAGCACGGCGGCGCGCCAGGTGAGCAGCAGGTTGTGGAGCGTCCCGAATCTTTCTCTGTCTTGATAGCGCCAGGGGCGGTCTTCAATCACCGGTCTTGCCTTTCCCGCCGACTTCGGTCGGCCGTTTCCATGGGCGGCCTGTTCGTTCGCGCCGAGGGCGTCGGTCTCCTGGTCTCTCCGGCGGCGCAGGCCAGGCGAGCGTGACAAGCGAACTCTGCGCGTGGCCTGTGAGGGACGTTGTCGGCCGGGCGGTTCAGGACGCGCCGCGACCGGTCGGAGGCGAGAGGAGCGAGCACGCATGGCGCGCGCAAGCTTGGTTCTGGGACTGCTTTGGTGCACAACGCTCTCGGCGTGGGCTGGGCCGATGACCGTGGATGATGAGATCCGCACGCTGGAGCACCGGCTTCTGTGGGCCGTGTTGGAGGGCGACGACGCTCGCGCCTCGGCGTTGAGCGCGAATCCCGAAGGGTCTCTCGGGGTGTACGTTCAGCCCTCGCCGGATGGGCCGGTCGCCGTGAACTCCTCGGGTCTCTTCTTTCTCGGTGAGCCCACGCCGCCGAGACGACTCGAGGGCGAGCCTCCGAAGGTCGACGTCGGCCCGATCCACTGGGTGGGAGACAGCATCGCCATCGTGGAGGCGTCCGTCGAGCATCACGACGTCCGAGTGAAGCGATGCGACGTGTGGGTCGGCGACGCCGACGGCTTCCGCCTCGCCTTCACCGCCACGGACACGGCCGGGGCCGTGCGTCAGCGGGAGGGCTCCGCTCCCGCGACGGACTGCGAGACCGCGGCCACGAACGTCGTGTTGCGAGCCTATGACGCGCTCTTCGCCTCCGACTGGCTCATCTACGCGGACTGCCACGAGACGCCGGCGGTTGTCATCCTGACGGGGACGTACGGGACGTTCGGTTACTACGTGAGCCGCTCCGCGTTTCTCACGAGCGAGGGTCCCGAAGTCGAGGCGCTGCGCCGTCCGTATCGGGACGCGGACATCCAGCTCAACGTCGAGCGGTGCGCTGTGATCGCTCCCGAACTCACGCTTCTCGTGATGGCTCCGGAGTTCGCGCTGCCGAACGGCGCGGTGGACACGACGGGCGGCCGGTGCGCTATGCTGTGCGGCAAGCTGCCGACCGGGCAGTGGGTCATCTACGGAGAGATCGGGAACACCGCGCCTCTCGGCATCGTGTCGCCGGTGTCCGGCGGGGAGGATGAGACGGAACAACCTGAGGATGTGAACATGGTTACCGCGGCATCGGGACTGCAGTACGAGGACATCGTCGAGGGCACGGGAGACAGCCCGGATGAGACGGACACGGTGGTCGTCCACTACCGCGGCTGGCTTGAGGGCGGAAGCCCCGACGACCCGTTCGACTCCTCCTACGACCGAGGCGAACCGGCGACCTTCCCTCTCAACCGCGTGATCGCGGGCTGGACCGAGGGACTCCAGGGCATGAAGGAGGGCGGGAAGCGCAAGCTCGTCATCCCGCCGGATCTTGGCTACGGAGAGCGCGGGGCGGGCTCCGTGATCCCGCCGAACGCGACGTTTGTGTTCGAGGTCGAACTCATCGAGGTCAAGTAGGTCGGGTTCGCGGCGGTGGTGGGCGTAACATGGGGGCCCCCGCCGCGCACGTGTAGACGAGAGCGCCTTCGCATTGCGACCCCGTGGGAGTCTTCGCCATGCCGGTCCACTCGCTGCGGATGCCCGCGCTGTCGGCGCCCAATCCCGTGTTCGTCCGCGAGTTCCGAGTGCGGATGAGGGGCGCCAGGGGTTACGCGCTCATGGGCGGCTACCTGCTCGCGGTGCTCATCTTCCCCGCGATCTACACCGTGGTAGAGGCGCTGGGCCACGGCGCTCCGGACACCCAGGAGGAGTGGGCCCGGTATTCGCGGGCCATCCTGGGCGGGGTGCTCGAGGGACAGACGGTTCTCGCGACGCTCATTCTCCCGGCCATGCTCGGCGGCGTTGTGGCGATGGAGCGGCAGCGCCAGACCTACGAGCAACTGGTCATCACCCCGCTTCGCGCCTCGAGCATCATGTGGGGCAAGCTCATGGCGGCCGGGGCGCGGATGGCGTACCTCGTGTTCGCGACCGTGCCGCTGATGGCGATCTGCCTCTGGATCGGCGGCATCTCGTGGGATCTCCTGGCCGTGGGCTCGGTGATGTGCCTCACGACGGTGGCGTTCGTCGCGGCGGCGTCGCTCTGCGTCTCGGCTCTCACCCCGACCCCCACCTCCGGGATCGTTCTCAGCTACGTGGTCGTCCTCATGGCGTCCTACGGGATCCCTGTTGTCGAGGTGCTCATCTCGGAGGTCATGCTTCACTCCTACGGCTGGGAGCCCGTCAGCCTGGCGCTCATCCCGTGGTCGGCGACGGTGTACTACCTGGATGCAAGCGACGCGGGGCTGCTCGGGGTCCCGGAGCGGCGCTATTGGACCATATCGCTTGCTGTCGGAGTCGTGAGCGCGCCGGTCGTCTTGGCGCTTGCGACGCTCGGCTGCCGGTCCGTAGCGGCGCCGTTCTCCAGGCTGGGTCGGGAGCGGTGAGGGCAACGGGCGCGACAGCGCTTGACGAGGGAGAACAGAGATGCCAACGACCATCAGTCACCGCTGTCCGCTACTGCACCGTGAGCTGCTACGGCTGGGTCGCCGACGCAGTAACCTCGGCTTCCTCGTCGGATGGCTGCTGTTCGCCGCGTTGGCTCTCGCGACGGGATGCTGCGTGACGGCCCGGGAGTACGCGATGCCGTACACGGTCGAGGCCTGGTCCGACATCACACACGACGGCGTTCTGCTCTCTATGGAGGCCCAGATCTGCCTTGCCGTGCTGCTGCTCCCCGCGTGCCTCGGCGGGGCGCTCGGACCCGATGACGGACGGGGCGCGCGCGACCAGTTGCGCGTGACCCTCGTGCGCTCCCATGACGTGGTCCTGGCGCGCTTCGCGCCGACGGTTCTGCGCCTGCTTGTCGCCTTTGCGGCGACACTCCCCGTGATGGGCGCCGCGATGTGGCTCGGCGCCGCACGATGGGACGTCATCGTGGCGGGGGCGGCGCTCTTCGCGACGTCGGTGGCGATGACGGCGGCGCTCTCGCTGTACGTCTCGACCCACGCTCGTCGGGTGTCGGCCGGGGTGGCGTCGGCCTACGGGGCGCTGGTGTTCGTGTCGGTGATCCTGCCGCTGCTGGAGTGCGCCCTCTGTGGGATGATGCGCCGCGAGCTGCCCGTGTTGCTCCGCGGCCTGGCCGGCTATGAGCCCCTTCTGGTCAATGGAACGCACTGCGGCGGCTGGCTGCCGTTCGCCGCCGCGAGCCTGCTGGCGGCCGGGCTCTTCCTTGTCCTGGCTGCCCGGCGCTGCAACGGACCGCCCGCGCCGAGCCGTCGCGCCAGGCAGGAGGCGAGCCTCGATGCGCCGAATGCCTGCCTCCGACATGGCCCGAGAGACAGCCACCACCGACTCCTCCACCATGCACCGCGGCATCGGCTCCGCGGTCCTGGAGTTCGCCGGACCCCTGGCCGCCCTGGCGCTGATCCTCGCGGCCTTCATGGTCTTCGTCCCCACGTTCCGCTCGCCTGAGAACTTCCAGAACATCAGCCGCCAGATCGCCGTGGTCGCGATCCTCGCCGCCGGCGAGACGCTTGTCATCGTCACCGCCGGGATCGATCTCTCCGTCGGCGCGATGATCGCGCTCACGAGCGTCCTGGCCGCCCTCACGATGAAAGCCACGATGGCCGGTCCGAACGGCGAGGCGGCGCGGCTGGTGCTGTTCGGCGCGCAGCTTCATCCGGCGACGGTCGTGCCCGTCGGGATGCTCGTGGGGATCGGCGTCGGGGCGGTGGTGGGCGTTGTCTCCGGCTCCATCACGGAGTACGTCGGGATACCCAGCTTCATCGTCACTCTGGGCATGATGGGGATCTGCTCGGGCACTGCGAAGCTGGCCTCGGGGGGCGTCTCCGTGGGCGGGCTCCCGGACGCCATCGACTGGATCGGGGCGAAGGACGTCGGCGGCGTGATCCCCGTCGCGGCGCTTGTCACGATCGCGGTCGTGGTCTTGGGCCAGGTTATGCTCGCGCGATCGGCGTTCGGCCGGGCTCTGTACGCGATTGGCGGAAACCGCGAGGCGGCGCGTCTATCGGGGATTCCCGTGAAGCGCGTGTCCGTCTTGGCGTTCACTCTCTGCGGCGCCTTGGCGGGGCTCGCGGGCATGGTGGCGATGTCCCGCGTCGGCTCGGCCCAACCGACGGGCGGCGAAGGCTACGAACTCTACGCGGTGGCCGCCTCGGTCATCGGCGGCACCAGCCTGATGGGCGGCGAGGGCTCGATCAGCGGCGCTCTGATCGGGGCGCTCATCATGGGCGTCGTGCGCACGGGTCTCGATCACATCGGCCTGTCGGACTTCCTCCAGACGGTGGTCATCGGCGCGATGATCATCATCGCCGTGATCGTCGACAAGGTCCGGCGCTCGATGCACGAGCACGCTTAGCCGCGGGTGACGCCAGCCGGCCGGCTCGTGTGAGGCTCCTGCGTCGCTCGAGGCCTTTCCTCCATCGCACCCCCCACCAAGCGATGCCGATCAGCATGGCGTAGCTGAGCGCCACCAGCCAGTCCGGCCAACGCTCGCCCTGGTAGGCGGCCCAAGGCTGCTCCCCGACGGCGACGGACGTCCGTGCGATGAGTTCCGCGATCCACCCGCTCACGAGGTTCAGCGCCCGAGCGACCGGCGGCAGCGCGAACCCGAGCGGGGTAGAGATGAACATGAGGAGTGTGAGGACGCCCGCGAGAGGCACGGCCACCAGATTCGCGAGCGGCCCCGCGAACGAGACCATCCCGAAGGCGCCGGCCACGATCGGGGTGGTCGCGAGGCTTGCGCCGAGGCTCATCGCCGCGATCATCCAGAGGCGGTCCCGCGTCCAGCGCAGCGGCTTCGACAGGGGGCTCGCCCCTCCCCGCGGCCCGAGCGCTTCGTGGCCCAGCGCGGCCCCCAACACGGCGGTGACGGAGAGCTGGAGGCTCAGGTCCCAAAGGGCCCCCGGGTGCGCCGCGAGGATGCAGAACACCCCCGCGACGATGCCGGAGCGGAGGTCGGCGGCGCGATGATGCAGGCGCCCGATCACGACAAAGAGCAGTAGGGAGAGGGTGCGCTGCACGGTCCCTTCCATCGGGATGAGCAGGGCGTACGCGCCCACGAACACGGCGACGGTCGCGGCCTCGCCCCATGGCGAAGCTCGTCGTCTTCGGGCGAGCCAGATTCCCAGACCGGCGACGATCGCGACCTGCGTTCCGCTCACGACCAGGACGTGGACGCTCCCGGCGCGCCGGAACGCCTCGAGCGTCTCCTCGGGCAGCGAGACGGCGCCCGCCCCGAAGACCATGCTCAGCATCACCTCGGTGCGGACGCTTCCCTCGGGGGCCGGAGTCAACGCCCGCACGCGCTCGGCCGCCGCCCACCGAGCATCCGCGATAGACCAGTCCCAGAGGCTTTCGACAGGAATGACCGCGGCGTCGGCGAGAGCGCAGTGGGCGCCGTAACGCCGGGCGTAGTAGAGAGATGCATCGAACGCGCCTGCGTCGGACGCGCGGCCCAACCTACGGAGCCTCCCGACGGCAACCGCGTCGCGCCCGGCGGCGAGCGGGGGCGGGTTGAACGCGCGGACCACGACGTGGCCTGTCAGGGGAATGGTCTCGCCGCCCAGGCGCGCGGCCCGTACGCGCAGGACCGTGGTCGCTCGTCGCTCGCCGGGGCGGATGTCCCGGCAGAGTTGCCCGAGAAGCGCCGTCTCAGCGCCCGCCGGGAGGTGGGAGACGTCCCAACGGGAGGGCGTGACGTCCGAGACGTAGGAGGCGGCGCCCGTCGCGGCCGCGGACACGGCGAGCAACGGCAGGAGCGCCCGATGACAGCGCCTTCGCGCGAACGCGACGGACAGGACGCATCCGGTGAGCGCCAGACCCGCGGCGAGCGCCACCGGAGGGCATGCCGACGCGCCGAGGAGCACGCCGATGACGAAAGAGCCAGCCAAGAGCTGAAACGGGGACACCCACATCCCCCCTGCCCGGTCTTGCCGCCCCTACCCGTTGCGCTGGTTGTACCTGTTCATGGCCGCATCGACTCCGTCGCGGATCACCGCGAGCGTCGCCTCGGCCGCCTCGTCGAGAGCCGGCTCCATCTCAGCCCACTCCGACTTGCTGAACTTCCGCAGCACGTAGTCAACCAGATCGCGTCGGTCCGCCCCACCAATGCCCACACGCACGCGAACGAACCTCTCGGTCGCGAGGTCCTGGATGATCGACGCGACGCCCTTGTGTCCCGCGGCGGAACCCCTCTCACGGATGCGGATCCGCCCCGGGTCGAGATGCACGTCGTCGTGGACCACGATGACGTCCTCGGGCGCGAGCCCCAGGTCTTTCACCGCCGCGCGCACGCTCCGTCCGCTGAGGTTCATCATCGTCAGCGGTTTGAGCAGCGCCACCTCGCCGCCGGCTTCCTCGCCGAAGCCGGTGAGTCCTCCACAGGCGCGCCGTCGGACGCTGGTGCGGAGAAGCGCCGCGATGCGGTCCACCACCATGAAGCCCACGTTGTGGCGCGTGGCGCGGTACTGGATTCCCGGGTTTCCAAGTCCGACGACGAGGCGCATGGCAGGCTACTCCGCAAGGAACTCGCGCGCGTACTCGATGTCATCGCGCAACTTCTTCTCGACCGGGTCGGAGTGGAAGTCCTCGAAGGAGTACCACCCGCGGTACCCGGCTTCTTTGGCGGCGGCCGCGACCGCCCGGTAGTCCACGACGCCCTCGCGGATGTGGGCCCACTCCGAACGCCAGCCGTCGTCGGTCCGGGTCCAACGCGCGTTCTTGACGTGGATGTGCGCAAGGTACGGCCCGAGAATGTCCATGCTCAAACGGTGGTTCTCGATCCCCTCGTGCACCATGTTGCCGGCGTCGTGGGTGACCCCGACGGCGCGGGGGTCGAGCCAATCCACGACCTTCAGAGCGTGCGCGGCGGTCGGAACGATCGTCCCGTGGTGGATCTCCACGAGCGCTTTCACGCCCAGATCGAGACACATGGGGACGAGGGCCTGGAG
>CAZCER010000084.1:0-11817 GCA_964497385.1 uncultured Armatimonadia bacterium
CCCGGACGACAGCATCCGCCGTCCCTCGTCGGTGAGGGCGCCGAGGCGGAGGCCGTAGACGCTGATCGCCATGGTCGGGGCGGCGAGCCACTCGAGAGCCGCCTGGAGGATGGCGAGGCCCGGCAGTATGAGGTCGGCGCGCTTCGGCTCGAGCAGGAAGGACCGGCGCTCCGACAGGGTCATTGCCCGGAGGCGAAGCTCCAGGGCGTCCAGGTCTTCGCGGGAGAGCGAGGCGTCGTTCACGCGGTGTGGGTCGTACTCGGTCAGGCCGAGCTTGATCGCGCAGAGGGTCGTCGCCGTGCCGCCGATGCCTACGAGGGGACCTCGGGCGCCGCGTGGTGGGCGTTCGGCCTCGGAGAGGATCGCGAGGGCGGCTTCTCGCGCCTCGGCCACGTCCTCGCCGGTGTGCGGCCCCTCGCCCCCGATGGCGGGAACGGCCCCGAGCAAGCGGCGGGAGCCGAGCTGGAGCGACACAGCGCCCTCAAGGGTGGCCGCGCCCCACGCGACCTCCGTGCTTCCTCCGCCCACGTCGAGGATCGTCAGCGCTTCGGGCGCCCGCGCCATCCCGGCCCGGGTGCCGATGTAGTTGAGGACCGCCTCCCGCTCGCCAGAGAGAACGTGCGCGTCCACCCCGGCGATGTCGCGGATCTGAGCGAGGACCTCGCAGGAGTTCGAGGCGTCCCGCAGCGAGGCGGTCGCGAAGCAGACGAGGTCGGCGCCGAGCGCGCGCGCGTCCGCGGCGTACAGCGCGACAGCGGCCAGGGTCTCGCGGAGCGGATCGCCTCCGAGAGCGCCGGTCCGCGCGAGTGAATCGCCAAGCCTGGTGAGGGTCCCCGCGTCACGCACAAGCGCGAAGGCGGGCTCCAGGTCGACGACGAGGAGCCGAACCGAGTTCGTGCCGATGTCGAGGGAGGCCCGTCGCATGGCCGGCTACGGATTCGGAACCACGCAGATGAACGACAGCGTCTCCGCGCCGTCGTTCCGGAACTGGTGGGCCTCGCCGCCGGGGATGAACGCCACCGTGCCCGTGGTGAGGCTGACCTCTCCCTGTTCCGAGCGCAACTTGCCCGTCCCACCGAGCACGAACACCTCGTGCTCCCAGGCGTGAGAATGCTCGGGCGTGTGGCCGCCCGGCTCCACCTCGAAGACGCGCATGGTGAAGTTCGGCGCGCCGTGCTCGGGGGCGACCACGCGCCGAAGCGTAACCCCGACCACATCCTCCGGCGGGACCTGCGCCGGGGTTTCGGTGTAGTGCGCGACTCTCATGCTTCCACTCCCTCGATGTGAGGCGTCTCCACGGGCTACTCGACCGCCCGAAGCAACTTGGACCAAAGCCCCTCGGACTCGGCCCGAGCCACCAGCGCAACCGCCTCGATATAGCTCTCGCCGCGCGCCCGACGCACCCGTTCGATGAGTGACTCGAGGCCCTCCCGCTCCTCGCCCTCAAGCAGCGGATCGTACGCCCCGAGCCTCCGCAGGAAGGCGTCGCAGTCGGTCACGCGTCCAAGGCTTTCCTGGAGTTCGACGGTCTTCGCAAGGGCCTTCTTGACCGGGCCGTCGTACGCCGGTCCGAGAAACTCAAGTGCGTACCGCAGGCGCTTGACGGCGATCCGCAGGTCGTGGAGGCCCCCCGCGTCCTCCGGGTCGCGCACGCGCGCGGTGAGGGCCAGCACATCCGACAGGCGAAAGCGGATGATCCGCGAGGCGTTCTCCGTTAGGGTCCCGCGAGGGTCGAGGCCTGTGACCGGCGTTGGCCTAGCCATCGATGCCGCCTCCTCTCGCCAGGGCCTGACGGCCCACCAGCTTCACGAGTGCGGCGGGAAGCTCGCGATCCAGGAGTTCCGAGAACGCGCCTCTCAACTCGCCCAGGTGCTCCTCGCGCTCCGCGGCGGCCATCGCACCGAGGCGCGCGAGCGTCGCGGCCTCCGCGTGCGAGGCGTTCGGGGCGACGTCGTCGAGCCAGCCCAGAAACACATCGCAGTCCCGCACCGAACCGAGGGCGTCGTTCAGACGGTTCACGTCGCGCCAGACCCGTTTGGCGGGGCCACTCGGGAAACAGGCCCGCACGAGCCCCATGCCTTCTCGAAGACGCTTCGAGGCGATCCGCATGTCATGGAGCGCCTCGTCGTCGCCCCCCCCGGCCGCCCTCTCTGAGTAGCTCATCATCTCGGCGTACTTCGTCGCTATGACCCTTCGCGCCGCCTTCAGGAAAGGCATGCGCGGGCGCAGACCAGGCACGCGCCAAGGCTTCGCCAACCCCGTACCTCCTCCGCCCCGCGACGTCGTCCCGCCGCGGTCACTCCTCGCCGATCGTGGCCTCCGGCGCTCTGCGCATGACGACGAGGCTGCGGTCGTCATGCGCATCAGCGGAAGCCAAGATGGCGTCGCACAACCGATCCGCACCAGGCATGCGCTTCGCCAAAGCTTCGACGCGTCCTCGCGATCCCTCGGATCCAATCGCTCCGTCGGAGCCAATGACCAACCAATCGCCGGGATCGAGATGCGTTTCGCCGGACTCGTACGGTTCGCGTGCGGCGCCTGGAACCGCTCCGGCCGCCGGCCCGCCCAAGGAGAGGGGTTCCGAGCCTCCCGCCCGGAGAATCAGCGCATCGGGCTGGCCGGCGTTGCAGTAGGTCAGACGACCCGTCGGGGGGTCGTAGATCGCGACAAAGAACGCCGCGAAGACATCGGGCTGGGTCGCCGAACCGAGCAGCCGATCGATCTCCTCGACGCAGTCCTCCGGCCGGTGGTGATGATGGGCCGCAACCCAGAAGGCGGCGTAGGCGAGGGGCACGGTGGCGAGGCCGGTGAGGGTCTTGCCGGCGATGTCCGCGACCGCGATCGCGTAACGCCCGTCCGGCAACTCAACGATCGAGCAGAAGTCGCCTCCGCCGAACGCGCGGTCGGCGGCCACCAGCCGCACCGCCAGATCGGTGTGCGGCAGCGCGGTCACGAGTTCGGGCCGGAGGGCCTCCTGCATCTCCCGAGCGAGCGCGAAGGTCTGGTGGTAGCGCACGAGTTCGAGGTCCTGCTCGACGCGGCGCTTCCGTTCTCGGTCCGCGATGACGGCGAGGTAGCCGAGGAGCACGGCGACGAGCACCAGGGGAACGAAATGGGACAGCCACATCTCCTGCAGAAGGTCGGCCATCAGGCGCGCGTAGCCTCCCAGGCGCACGAGGAAGGCGAGGATCGCGAGGGCGGCGGTGTAGATGGCGCCGGGCGGCCCATGCAGGAGCGCGGCCACGAAGACCGGGACGTAATAGAGGACGAAGACCCACTCCGCGTCTCCGAGCCCCAGAGAGCGGAGCGCTCGGATGAGTTCGGACATGAACAGCACCTCGAGCGTGAGGGCGGAGAGGCTGAGCCAGGTCGAGGGGCGGCGGTGGCGTGAGTTCCAGATGACGGCGCCGCTGCAGCCGAGAAGCAGCGTGGCGAGCCAGTAGACGCGCCACTCCGTGCGGGCGCCGTACGCGACGAGTCCGGCCGAGACGCCGAGGACGAAGCACACGCGGATGCAGGCGGCGACGGCGTCGACGGTGATGTAGCCGGGGGCGGCGGATCCGGGCGAGGCCATGGGCGCCGCGAGCGACGGGGGAGACGATGGCGCACTGCCTGTGCGGGACTTCATCTGCGCTTGGGACACGCCCTCAAGACTTCCGGACCGTCCTGCCGACGCCGACGCGACTCGCAGTGCGAGCGCGTCGGCCACCTGGTCTGTCTCGCCCGCTCCGAGGAGCGGTCTCCGGGAAGAGACCGCTCCTCGGGGCGGGCGGATTTGAACCGCCGACCTCTGGCCCCCCATGCCAGCGCGCTACCAGGCTACGCTACGCCCCGATCCGGCTTTCGCCGGAGTACTCGATGCGACCCGACCTGGACCGGGTCGCGGATGGTCACTCCACTTGCCTCCCGCAACGGGGGAAAGGCGATCCTCGTCTGTCGCGGAAGCCTTGCTTCCCCCCGGAACCCGGAGGCCTCCTACCGGCCCCCTGCACCATCCCCGAGGGAACTCGCTCGCGTCGCTACTTCACAGCGTCCTTGAGCCTCTTGCCGGGCGTGAACGCGGGGACCTTGGTCGCGGGGATCTTGATCTCCTCGTTCGTCCGGGGATTGCGGCCCGTGCGCGCGGCCCGGGTCCTCACCTTGAAGGTGCCGAAGCCCACGATGGAGACCGTGTCACCCTTGGCGAGAGCGTCCGTTACCGCGTTGAAGACGGAGTCCACAACGGCAGCCGCAGCGGTCTTGGTGAGTTCCGCGTCCTCGGCTACTGCATCGACGAGTTCCTGTTTGGTCACTTACTTGTCACCTCCGGAATGTGTTCAGAAGACTATCTTGCCCGGCACGGCGTGTCAACGCCTCAAACGGCGTCTTGGCACGCTCGCCGGTTCGCCCGCAGGGGGGGACTATACCTGCGGAGCGTCTCTTTGGTCCAGCAGCTCATCGCGCGGCGCCCGCGCCATCAGCGCCTCCACCGCCTCCTGCGCCGACACCCCCTCGAACAGCACGGAGCAGATCGCGTCCGTCACCGGGACCTCCACGCCGTGCTCACGCGCGAGCCGTCTCACGGCCCGCGCCGTATCCACTCCCTCCGCAACCTGGCCCAACTCCTCAAGCACCTCGGCCAGGCCGCGGCCCTGGCCAAGCGCGCATCCGACGCGGTAGTTCCGGCTCTTGGGCGACACGCTGGTCGCGATCAGATCGCCCAGTCCCGCTAGTCCGCGGAATGTCTCCACCTCCGCGCCGAGCGCGACGCCGACCCGCGTCATCTCCGCGAGTCCGCGCGTCAGGAGCGACGCCTTGGTGTTGTCACCATACCCGAGACCGTCGTTGATCCCGGCGCCGATCGCCATCACGTTCTTCACCGCGCCGCCGAGTTCCACCCCGATGATGTCCGGGTTGGTGTAGACCCGGAAGCGCGGCCCGCTGAAGGTGCAGAGCACCTCTTCCATGCGCTCGCGGTCGCGACCGGCGACCACCGTCGTCGTCGGTATCCCGCGGCAGATCTCGAGTGCGAGATTGGGCCCGGAGAGCGCCACGATGCGGTCGCTCGTCACCCGGGAGTGCGCCGCGATCAACTGGGAATTGCGCATCCCCGTCTCGGGGCACAGCCCTTTGCTCGCGCTGACCACCGTGACGTTCGGCGGGATGTGGGCGGCCGCATCAGCGACGCACCGGGCCACGGCGGCGGAGGGCACGGCGACGACGACAAGTTCGGCGTCCCGGAGAGCCGCGGCCGGGTCGAACTCCGCGGCCAGGCCCTCCGGAATCTCGAAGTCGGGCAGGTAGCGGGTGTTGCGCCCGGTCTCGCGGATGCTCCGCAGGACCTCCGCGTCCCCGTCCCACACGCGGACGCGATGGTCCGACCGGGCCAGGAGGACGCCAAGGGCCGTACCCCAACTGCCCGCGCCGAGCAGTCCTATGCGGCGACGTTCACTCATGACGATGCTTTGAGGCTGAACCGCGACTCCGTGCCCGTCAGCAGGCGCTGCCAGTTCTCACGATGCGTGTGCAGCAGGAAGACGATCATCAGGCCCGTCCACACGACGTACCACGTCGGTGACTGCCAGACGCCGAGGAACACGGACGCCGCGACGAGGGCCGCGAGGGAGGCCAAGGAGACATAGCGCGTCGCGAGTACGACCAGGCCCCAGACGAGGATCGCCAGGAGCGCCACCGGCAGGTTGATCATCAGCAGGCAGCCGACCATCGTCGCGACGCCCTTGCCGCCCTTGAAGCCAAGCCAGCAGGGCCACACGTGCCCGCTGACCGCGGCGATGGCGGCCACGGAGACGGCGAAGTCGCCTCGGCCGAGCCACCAGATCGCGAGCCAGACGCTCAGCACGCCCTTCAGGGCGTCGAGCGCCAAGACGGCGAGCCCAAACCAAGGCCCCAACACGCGGAAGGCATTCGTCGCCCCGATGTTCCCGCTGCCCTGTTCGCGGAGGTCCTCCCCGCGCCACTTCGCCATCAGCACCCCGACGGGAATGGAGCCCATCAGATAGGACAGAACCCACACGATCAGCGCAACCAACCAACCTCCGAAGCCCTCTGTCATGCTCGCGCCCTCCTAGTGCGGATCTGCGTCGCGCGTGCGCGGACGAACGATGAACTTGATGGGCGTCCCGTCGAGCCCGAACGCCTCGCGAACCCGGTTTCGGAGATACCGCTCATAGCCGAAGTGCATCAGAGCCGGGTCGTTCACGAAGAGAACGATCGTCGGGGGACACGTTTCGGCCTGAGTGGCGTAGTAGACCTTCATCCGTTTGCCGCGCCGCATCGGAGCCTGGTGGCCGACGGCGGCGTCGAGGATCACCCGATTGAGGCGACTCGTGTTCACTCTCGCCGAGAACTGCGCGTAGGAAGCGGCCACCTGCGGGAAGATCGCATCCAAGCCCTTTCCCGTCAGCGCCGAGGCGTACAGGACCGGCGCGTACGCGATGAACGGCAGCCGATCGCGGAGCTGGCGCTCGAAGTCCTTCTGCATCAGCTTCTCCTGACGGCGCAACTGGGCCGGCGTGAGAGCTTCCTCCAGCTCGTACGGCAGGTCGGGCAGCGGCTTCGGATCGGCCACGAGATCCCACTTATTTGCGGTGAGGACAACGAGTTTCCCTGCTTCGTGCGCGTAACCCGCGATGCGCTCGTCTTGTTCCGTCACGCCCATCGAGGCGTCGAGAATGTGCAGGATGATGTCCGAGCGGTCCACCGCGCGGAGCGCCCGCACCACGCTGTAGTACTCCACATCCTCGGAGACTTTGGCCTTGCGCCGCATCCCCGCCGTGTCGATCAGGAGCATCGTGTGGCCCGCCGCCTCGACGAGCGAGTCGATTGCGTCACGTGTCGTGCCGGGGACCTCGCTCACCATCGAGCGCTCATCGCCGACCAGCGCGTTCAGGATCGAGGACTTGCCGACGTTCGGGCGTCCCACGATGGCCACCGAGAAGTCGTGCGACGGCCCTTCCGACGCCCGCTCTTCCTCCGTGATGCCGGGGAGGTGGCCCAGGATCGCGTCGGTGAGGTCGGAGACGTTGATCCCCTCTTTGGCGGAGATCGCGATCGTCTCGTCGAATCCGAGCTGTGCGAACTCCCACGGGTCGAGCTTCGGGGACTCCATCTTGTTGATCGCGAGGATGGTCGGACGGCCCGCGCGGCGCACGATGTCGGCGACCTCGCGGTCCGCCGGAACCAGCCCGTCACGGCCATCCACCATGAAGAGGACTACGTCCGCTTCCGTCATCGCCGTGACGGCCTGTTCCTCGACGCTCGACCGGAGCCACTCGGCCGGCGCGTCCACGAGGCCGCCGGTGTCGATGAGGGTCACGACGCGATCGTCGAGTTCGACGTCAACGTAAAGACGATCGCGCGTTACGCCCGCCTCATCGTCCATGATGGCGTACCGCCGCCTGCAGAACCGGTTGAACAGGGTCGACTTGCCTACATTCGTCCGTCCGACAATGGCCACTACCGGCTTCATAGATCATCGCTTCCCGTCTCGAGGGCGCGCGCAAGGTCGCCGGCGTCCGAGACCACCGCTACGGCCCCCCGCTCGCGCAGAGCCGACAGCGGAGTGCTGTCGATGAACAGCTCATCATCATTCAGCGCCGCGGCCGGCAGAACGAGCAAGCCGTCCGACGCCGGCGTCACGGCGCGCAGGATGTCGCGGCCGGCGAGGAGACCCGCCACGGTGACCGTCGGGCCCAGGTAGCGGTTCTCGACGGGGCGCACAACCACGCTCTCGCCAAGACCCGCGTCGGCGATCTCGCGCGCGAGGAGCGGAGCGAGGCTCGTTCCGGTCGCGATCGTCGCCTTGCCGGCCGGCCTAACCTCCGGAAGGGACTCCCGGAGTTCCTCGCGGAGGCTCGCCCACATGCCGATGCCGTTCTCATACTGCGGCATGTCTTCATACGCCTCGGGAGGCGGGAACTCCGCCTCGGCGAGAATGTAGAACTCGTCGGCCGCGAAGCAAAGGCGCGTGTCCAGCGCGTCGAGGAACCCGGCCTGCCACCGCGCGACCGAGGCGAGCACGGCGCGGGCCTCGTCGGGAGTCACGCACCGAAGGTCCGTCAGGCCCTCGCGGTGGCGCGTCAGGCCCACGGGCACGATCCCGATCGAAGCTACGCCCGGGTGCAGGTCGGCGAGATCCCGCACCGTGCGCTCGAGGACCGCGCCGTCGTTGTAGCCGGGCGTCAGCACGATCTGAGTGTGGACCTCGACGCCCGCCTCGACGAGCCGCGCGAGCGTCGGGAGGGCCCTGTCGGCGGCCTTGGAGCGGAAGAGCCGCCTCCGTGCCTCTTGGTCCGTCGCATGGATCGAGGCGTACAGCGGGCTCATGCGCTGGCTGATGACGCGCTCAAGGTCTTCTTCGGTCAGGTTCGTCAGTGTGATGAAGTTTCCGGCGAGGAACGAAAGGCGGTAGTCATCGTCGTGGATGAGCGAGGTGGCCCGCCCGTCGGAAGGCATCTGATCGACGAAGCAGAAGACGCACCGGTTCGCGCACTCGCGCACGCCGTCGAACACCGGGCTCTCGAAGGCGACGCCGAGCGCGTCGTCATAGTCCTTCTCTTCGAGTTCCACTTCCCACTCGCGCCCGTCGGCCGAACGGACAAGGACGAGGGCTTCGTCCGCGGCCATGGCGAAACGGTAGTCGAGTTCATCGAGCACCGGTCGGCCGTCGACGGCGACGATCGCGTCGCCGGGCCGGAGGCCGATCTCATCGCCCGTTCCGCCGGGCTGCACGTAGGTGATGACGCCGGGCAATCCTCTGTCTCCTCGGGTCCCGCCCCGCGGCACATTGTACCGGTGGGCGCGGGGCCGGTCGAGGAGCGCGCGCACTGAAGTCCGCGGCGGGCCTGGGCGACATAGAACCCGACGCCCGCATGGCGTGGAAGGTGTGACGAACCGTGACGTTCTCGCTGCGGCAGTTCGAGGAGCGCGACCTGGCGGCCGTGCACGCGACGTGCCGGTCCGTGGAGCCCGCCGCTTGGGACTACGACGTCGTGGACCTCGGCCATGGCATTCGGAGTTCGCAGCGGCTGCAGGCCACCCTGCGCCTAGTCGCTCAGGAAACGAGGTCCGGGGAGATCGTGGGCTACGGCTGCGGCCGAATCTCGCCCGAGCGAACCTGGTCGGCGGAGACCGAGGTCGCCGTCCCGAAGTGCGCGCGTCGGGAGGCCGTCCTCGAGGCGCTGCTCGAGGGTCTCGAGAGCTGGGCCCGCGACTCGGGCGCCACGCGCATCGGCTCCTGGGCGACCTCGTGCGACGAGGAGCACCACGCGTTTCTCCTCAGCCACGGCTACGAAGACAAGATGACCGAGATCAGCTCCGCGCTGGACCTCACGGCCTTCGATCCCGATGCATGGCTCGAGCGCGAGCGCGGGGGCCTGCAGCCCGATGTGGTCTACGTGTCGATGCGAGACCCGGACGCCCCGTCCCGCGAGGAGGTCGCCATCGTCACCAATCGAGCGTTCGAGGACATCCCGTCTTCTCTCGAACCCAAGCCCGCGAGCGTCGAGCGGGTGATGAGCTACACCATGGACCATCCGTACTACCGCCCGGAACTCGGATGGTTCGCCCGCGTCGGCGCGGAGTGGGCCGGCGTGTGCTGGGTCACGCCATGGAGCGCCAGCCAAGCCGCCCAGGGCGTGACCGCCGTGTTCGAGCCGTTCCGGGGGCGCGGGATAGCCTGGACGCTGAAACTCCGAGCCACGCGCGTCGCCAAGGAACTGGGCTTCCGCAGCCTCGTTACGTGGAATGAGCGCGCGAACCGGGGCATCCTCCACATCAACGAGCGCATGGGCTTTCGGCCCGTCTGCGAGACCATCGAACTCGCCAAGGGCGGGCCTCCGGAGAGCGGCGACGCCGGAGCGACGCAGACGCGCTCAGGCTGATCGGTCCGTCGAAAAGCCCCGGGGCGACGCGCGCGCACTGGCGGTCGCCCCGGGGCGCCTGCGAAGTGAGGGGTGCGCCGCGGCTTAGGCGAACAGCGCCTTCAGGGCCTTGTGCGCCCGCTCGACCACATCTTGCACGGCCTCCAGCGAGTAGCCGGTTCCGGCGTGCGTACCGACGATCTCCAGGGTCGCGCACGGAACGCCGGCGACGCTCTTCATGACCGCCGCGAGGGCAGGCTGGTCCATGGCGCCGTTGCCCGGTATCTGCGGCTCGACGGGGCCGATGGGCGCCTCGCGGCTCGCGCGGTTGTCCCGGGCGCGCAGCGTCACGACATAGTCCTTCACCGCCTGGAGCGTCGCCACCGGGTCCTCGGCGCGCTCACCCGATCGCCAAATGTGGCCGGGATCGTAGTTGATGCCGACGGTCTCGAGGTCGAGGGTCTTGGCCGCCTCGAGGATGGTGTCCCGCGAGCAGATGGCGGTGCCCACGTGCGGCTTGATGGCCAGCCGCACGCCGAACTCCTTGCCTCGCGCGCCCGCCTGGTTGAGGATGTCCACGATGGCCCGCAACGAGTCCTGGAACTCCGGCGTGAATGAGTCGTCCTCGACGGCCGGCGACTCGCCGCCCGCGCCCTCGGCGATGAACGGCGCGCCGACGCGTTGCGCCGCCTCAAGGGCCTTGGCGAAGTCATCGGTGGTCATCGAGAGGCCGCCGCTTCCGCCGATGGACTCCACTTTCAGTCCGCGCGACTCGATCTTGTCCCGCACCTCGGCGTAGTACGCGGAGGACTCGCCCATCTTGAGATGGTCCGCCATGCCGGGCCGGGCGCACAGTTCGATGTACTTGTAGCCGGCCTTGGCGATGCCGTCGAGGGCCTCGTCAAGGCTGTAACCACCGTAGAGGATCGTGCTGCAACCGAGTTCCATTCACGGTTCCTTCCTGACGGGTCGCGCCCGCTTGGACGCGCTTCAGAGCCGCCCGCCCTCGACCCACTCTTTCAGGCGCGGATCGACCGCGCCGTCGGGCAGGACGTAGTCCGGCGAGATGTAGCCCTCCCCCTCGAAACGCTTCTTGCGCACACACCCGCGGCCGCCGTTGAAGCAGTACTCCTCCAGCCACCGCTTGTCGAGCAGCCCGGCGTCGAAGGCGCGCTTCATCCCGGAGGTTTCGTTGTACCAGACGCAGACATCGCGCTTGCCCATGGCGGATCCTCTCTTTGCCCCCGGGCGTGAAGCGGTGTGGTTCGTTCGCAGGCGCTTCTTCGGCGTCCTACGCGCGGACACCTGGCCGCTCGGACCTCCGGGAGGTCGGTCCCGTCATCCGCTCTTGATGTCGAGAACCGGCGTGTCGGGCAGGGCGTCGATGGAGTCGACCTCGATGACGTTTCCCGCAACCGACAGCACCTGGCAGCGCGTCATGCCGATGAGGTTCGGGCGCGCGGGCGAATGCGTCGCGAACACGCCTGTCAGCGGGTTCTCCGGGTCTCCGCGCGGGTGGACCCGCAAGACGGCCCGCCGCTCCGGGTTGTCGTTCCGGTCGAACCACCAAAGCACCCAGATGTGCGAGAGCGTCTCCAACCGAAACAGCGCGGGGCCGAACTCCTCTCGCACGACGATAGTCGTGCGGCCATCGTCCTTGCACACATGGCCAACGGGACGCACCGTGAACTCCGTCGCCGCACTGGGGGCTTCACCGGGCACGGCGGCCTCCGCGCTGACGTGCACATCGTTCACTGCGTCCACAGCAGGTCTCCTTCGGGCGCGACTGGCTGGCCGAGGAGGCCCAGTCCCGCAAGTCGCGCCATGACTACGCCGCCATCTTCAAGCCACTCTACGAGGTCAACCTGCGCATCAGCCAAGGCATCTACGACATCACCAAGAGCGCCTTCCACGCCGTCGGGTGGAACCGCGAGGGGATCGAGGTCTCGTGGGTCGG
>CAZCER010000085.1:0-1445 GCA_964497385.1 uncultured Armatimonadia bacterium
CCCGTGTGTAGTGCGCGACCATGCGCTCGGTTCCGGTCGCATCCCGCGCGAGCGACAGCCCGTCCAGCCACACGGCGCCTTCGCCCTCGAGGGGGCACATCGCGCGACTGAAGCCGTCTTCGCCCACGAAGTACGCGAGGTCCACCCCCCTGTCCGGCGAGAGCCCCCCGGCGGACGGTGGGATCGACGTCGCGCCCGACGTGTGGAAGAGCCCGAGCGGGTAGTCGAGCCGGTCGGTGTCACCGAAGAACCAGAAGACGCGGTCTCCCCATGGAAGGGCGAGCACGCTGTCCTGACCGACGACCCCCCCGTTCAGGAGCGGCTCCCGGATCGGCGGCGTCACGCCGAGCCTCACCGACTCCGCGTAGATGCCGGCGCCTGTGAGTCGGTAGAGGCGCTCCGCGATGTTCTCGCGATGAATCGCGACCCGCGCTCGCTCGCCGGGCCGCACGTCGAGCGCGACGCCCGCGTTGCCGAAGCCGTCCTTCGGGTAGGTGTATCCGTGGCTCGCGACGCTGAAGAAGACCCTCCGGCCCATGAGGGTCGGATCGTCGATCGCGACCCAGCCGGCGCTGTCGGTGTAGTAGGCCGTGCGATCAGTGGCGCGCAACTCAACGAGCGGTACGCCGCGGCCTGTCGCGTCGTCGACGACTTCGATGCCGAAGTACGGGCCCGGATCGGCAACGACGCTCAAAGCGACACAGCCGACCACCACAGCCAGGAGCGCGAGCGCGGCTCGTCGGAGCTTCATGGGCGGAACGCCTCCTTCGGGGTTCGGCGCGGCATCCGCGGCGGGCCGGCCTCCGGGCGTGTCGCTACGTTCGGCTCGCCGGCCGAAAGCGAAGGTCGGCGCGCGCGATCACCTCGGAGTTCCCCTTCGCGAGCACCACGGCCTCGCCCGAGCCGACGCGCAACTCGATCGACCGCGGCGCGTCTCCACCGGTCACGTCCAGCGCGATCGGAACGCCCCAGCGCCCGAGGGCCTCTCGCGCCATGACGGCGTTCCGCTTGCCGATCGCCATCTGGCTCTCCATCGAGACGCTGAAGAGCGCCGCCCCGCCGGCGATCGCGGCGACAAGGCGCGAGGCTTTGGCCCCCGCCCGCTCGATCCGCTCGATCAGCAGCGGGACGGCGACGTCCATGTACATCGCCGGTCGGTCCAGTCGCGCCTTCGCCTGCGCCGGGAGGACCACATGGGCGACGGCGGCCGTCTTGACCGCCGAGTCGTAGAGGCAGACCGCGACGCAGGATCCCAGAGCCCGGGCGCCGAGCACGTCGTCCGGCTCTCGGGAGACATGCCACTCACCCATGTTGGCGTTGCGCTTCGCCAAAGGATCTCCCACTACACGAGGTCGCCGAGAACCTGCCTCTGGGCGTCGGTGAGCTGCTGGACGCCGGTCATCGCCAGATCGAGCAACTCGTCGTAGCGGGTCCGCGGGAAGGGG
>CAZCER010000085.1:1455-5006 GCA_964497385.1 uncultured Armatimonadia bacterium
CCGTCCAGCGCCTGGCGGGAGAACGCCCGCCCTTCCGCGGTGCCCTGCACCTCGCACAGCAGGCCCTTGCCGGTGGCGATCACGTTCATGTCAAGCCCGGCGCGGGAGTCCTCCGTGTAGCAGAGATCGAGCAGCGCGTCACCCTCGATGACGCCGACGCTGACCCCGGCGACCAGATCCGTGAGCGGAAGCCGCGTGAAGGCGTTTCGCTTGCGCCGGAGCCAGTCGAGAGCCTCGACTAGGGCCACGAAGCCGCCCGTCACGGCCGCGCAGCGCGTGCCGCCGTCAGCCTGCAGCACGTCGCAGTCCACCGTGATCGTCCGCTCGCCAAGGGCCTTCAGATCCATCACGGCGCGGAGCGAGCGCCCGATGAGGCGCTGGATCTCCATGCCGCGACCGCCTACCCTTCCGCGCTGGATCCGCTCACCGGTCGAGCGAGGCAGCATGCCGTACTCGGCGGTCACCCAGCCCTCCCCGGAGTCCCGGCGCCACGGCGGCACCCCCTGCTCCACCGAGGCGGAGCAGAGCACCACGGTGTCGCCCATCTCGATGCGGCAGGAGCCCTCGGGATGGAGCATCACCGTCCGCTCGATCGTCGTCCTGCGTAGTTCCTTCGGGTTGCGCCCATCGGCCCTCTGCACGTCGGTTCCTTCCTGTGTCTCAGCGCTCCAGCGCTTTGAGGCTTGTTTCGATCGCATCGGCCAGGGCCGAGGCGACGCGCGCGCGGAAGCTGTCTTGGGTGATGAGAGCCGCCTCCTCCGCGTTGTCCAGAAAGAGCACTTCCACGAGAGCGGCGGGGACCTTCGCTTCCCGAAGCACCGCGAAGCTCTCGCGCTTCACCCCGCGGTCCGGGCGCCCCACCGCCTGAAGGACCGCCTTTTGCACGACCTCCGCGAACGGCCGGCCCGAGTCGTGGTAGTAGAACGTCTCCGTGCCCGAGCCCCGTAGGCTGCCGCTGCTGTTGAGATGGATGCTCAGGAAGAGGTCCGCCTCGAGTTCATTCGCGATGTACGGCCTGTGCCATAGGTCGGCGTAGGTGTCCGCCGTTCGGGTCATGATCGCCGCGACGCCGCGACGCATCAGTTCGGAGCGCAGCCGGCGGGCGATCAACAGGGTCAGGTCTTCCTCGTGCGTGTCTCCGACTCCAACCGCCCCCGCTTCGCGGCCGCCGTGCCCCGGATCGATCACGACCAGACCTCGCAGCGGCGCGCCCACGCAGACCGACAGCTTCCAGATGGTCGCGGCGTCGTTCTCGGGCGTCAGGTCGTAGGGGGCGGGCCGATCCAGTCGAACGACGAGGCGCGAACTGAGCGCCCCGTCCTCCGGGATTTCGCACAGGCGCACCGATCGCAGCCCCGTCACCTCGGGCGTCTCGATCGACACCCAACCCGACGCAACGCCCTCGGTCGCCTCCGGGGCGGCGTTGGGAACGTCGACCATCAGCGAAGCCGGGTCCGCGTACAGAAACACCAGCGGATCCGCGGGGCCGTCGAAGGTCAGGCGAAGCTCCAGATAGCCGTCGTCGGCCGGTCGTGACTCGACCGACGTCAGGTGCAGCTTCTGCTCGGGCCGCCACTCCTCGGCGAGAGTCGGGGGCTCATACGGCTCGCCGGGCTCGGTCGGTTCCGGCGGCCCTTCCTCCGGGTTCTCCTCGGGGTCCTCTTCCGGACCCTCCTCGCCCGGCTCGGGCGCCGAGTCGACCGCGCCGAACTCGATCCGGATCGTCTCCGCGGGACTCTGCGACACGACGCGGATCGGACCGGCGTCCAGGAGTTCAACGACGATCCGCGTAACCGCGGGAACCTCGCTGAACTGGCTCGCGCGCCACCCGAGAATCCCGTGGCCGCCGACTTGCTCTTGTTGGAAGCCCTCCAGCCAGTGGCTGTCTTGCACGTCGATCACGAACCGCTCCGGCTTGTCGTCCGAGGCCGCGAGCCGAAAGGTGTTGTACCGCGCCGCCGCCGAGGCCTCCACCAGAAGCACCGCCCCGCCGGCTTCCTGCGGTTCGAGCCGCACGGCCGTGACGTCGATCGACGGCGGCGGAGCGGCGGGCTCCTCTTGCGCGAACGTCGAAGAGCAAGCCGCAAGCGCAAGGACAGCCAGGAACGTCCTGGTCGACAACAAGGGACCTCCCCTTACCCGTAGTAGTCAGGCTCGCGGCCCGGCCGCCACTTGATGTTGCAGCCGGTTGAGGGCGTCTGCTTCGGGTCCACCGGCTTTCCGGCCAGCACCGCGTCCAACGCGGCCCGAAGATCCTCACCCGTCACAGGGGCGTCGTTTCCGGGCCTCGATCCATCGAGCTGGCCGCGGTATACGAGCGCACGGTCACCGTCGAACACGAAGATGTCCGGCGTGCAGGCCGCCCGATACGCCTTCGCCACGTCCTGAGTCTCATCGACTAGATACGGGAACTCCCAGCCCGCCTCCTTGGCGAACCCAATCATCTTCGTCGGCGCGTCCTGCGGATAGGTGTCCGTGTCATTCGAGTTGATCGCCACGAACGCGACGCCTTTCGGCGCGTACTCCCGCGCGAGCGCCCCGACGCCCTTGCGGACATGGACCACATACGGGCAGTGGTTGCAGACGAACATCACCACCAGCGCCTTCGCCTCCGCGAAGTCGGACAGGGAGTGAAGCGTCTCCTCCGGGTCGGGAAGCGTGAAGTCCGGGGCCCGGGTGCCAAGAGCGAGCATCGTCGACGGGGTCACTGCCATGGATGCGCCTCCCTATCACGGGCGGCTCCCTGCCGCCGCGAGAGCGTGCCAGGTCATGCGCCCCGCCGCTGGTCGGCGGCGGGCGCCCATTTACGAGTTCTCGTACCCGCCCTATCCACTTAGACAGGCCAAACTGAGCCCCTTCCCAAGCGCCCAAAGATTCGCGCCCTTTTTGCGGCTCGACCCCGGGGCCTGCGGCTGGGCGGGGCATAGTGACAACGAGTCCATCCGAGGATGGATCGCTGACCAGGGGAGTAGTAAGCGGAAGCCAGGGATCCCGCGCGGGGAGCCCGGGCTTCTGCACTTGCCTAGCCCCCGACCTCCAAGGACTCCCTTCCCCCGCGGCGAATCGCCCCTGCGCTTGTGTACCGTCCCGCCCAGTCGAGAGGAGCCCGTTGTGCCCGACTTCACCCCTGAGAGCATCCTGACCCTCGCGCGCGCCTGGAGCGAGCCCCGCGTTCTGCTGACCGGGGCCGAACTCGACGTCTTCACCCTCCTTGCGCGCGAGCCCCGCACGGCCAAGGACGCGGCCGAGGCGCTTGGCGCGGACCTCCGAGCCATCACCATCCTGCTCGACGCGCTCACGGCGATGGAGATCCTCGAGAAGACCGACGGCGTCTACCGTTGCGCTTCGGGCGTCGCGGAACTCCTCTCAGCCGACTCCCCGCGCTCCGTTCTAGCCATGGTGCTCCACAACGCGTACATGTGGCGGCGCTGGTCGCGACTCACCGAGATCGCCTGTCCGGGTCTCGCGGAGATCGACGCCGACGCCCAGACGCGCGCCTTCATCGGGGCGATGCACGTTGTGAGCGGCCCGATGGCGGCGAGCGTGATCGA
>CAZCER010000085.1:5106-11760 GCA_964497385.1 uncultured Armatimonadia bacterium
GCGATCATCCACCAGAACAGCCACGCGGAGAACGAGGCCCTCTACCGGAAGATCCACGCGGCCTTGGAGCCCGGCGGCCGGCTGGTCATCCGTGACTTCATCATGGCGCCGGGCCACACGCACCCCCGCGCCGGCGCGATGTTCGCCGTGAATATGCTCGCCGGCACGGACGGCGGCACCTACACCTTCGAGGAGACCCGCGACGCCCTCACCGCCGCCGGCTTCGGGCGCATCCGCATCGTCGCGAACGATGACACCATGAACGGGCTGATCGAGGGGTATAGGCCGTAGGCCTGTTGACAATCTCGGGGCATTCGGGTATTCTTAGCCATGAACGGGCTGATCGAGGGGTATAGGCCGTAGGGGGGACGCGCGCGGAGATCCGAACGGGGTGGCCGGCAGGGGCGGCTTGCCGGAGGGGCTGAACGGGGTCCGCGGCGGAGGATCGGGAGTGACGCCGTCCAGTTGGTCCCCGCGCAAGTAGGGAGGGTTGGCCGTCTTGCGAGCCGAAGTGCGGGCGCAGAGAGTTCGCCATGGTCTTGAACCGTGTGTGTGGGATCGCCGGCCGCAGGGGCTCAGACTGGGCACTAAGCAATCGGGAAGCTGGGCGGTTCGGCGCGTGATCGACTACCGGAGGTTCTGGTCCTGACGTGACTGGAGGGGGTTGCTTTGACTGGGCGCGAGCATCGCATTCTGGAGGTTCTGCTGAGCTACGGGGAAGCCGATATCGGATGGGGTTGGCTAGACGATTGCGCTCCCAAGGGATGCACCAAACGGCAAGCCAACAAGTTCCTGCTGGCCTGCATTCTTGACTACCAGATGAACGCCGAAGTCGTCTGGCGCAACGCGGCCAGGCTCACCGAGGAGGAGTTGGGCGACCCGGATGACCTATGGCGGTGCCTGGTGGAGCGCTTCTCCACCGGCGAGCAGCTCAGGAGAGCCTACCCGTGGCTACACCGCTATCCCGTAGCGTATGATCGGCTGATCCGGATCGCGGGAGACATCGTCCTCCACTGGGAGGGCGACGCTCGGGCGATATGGCAGACGGGCGGCCCCGCCGAGATCCTCGACCGCCTGCAGAAGATGAAGGTTGGCCCGCAGATCTCGCGCATGGTGGTGGGAGCCCTGAAGGACAGAGGGCAGATCAGCGAGGGGTCCTCCGACCTAAAGGCTGACTCGAATGTGACGCGGGTGCTTGGGCGCTGCCTCCAGGGCGCCCCGATGTCGGCGCTTGACGCGCAGAACACCGCTCGGCGTCTCTACCCGCAGGACCCCTGGCAACTTGACAGAGGCCTGTACTTCATTGGCAAGGACTACTGCAGGAAGAACGACCCGTCTTGTGATGCCTGCCCTCTGGCGGCCGATTGCGCTTACTAGGGACGCGTCCAGGGCTCATGGGTGTGTGTCGAGGGTGTCCAGCGTGGCATATCGGCTGGCCTCGGGGCGGGCGGTGCCTGCCTTTGCCGTCCCCGTCGACGCGCGCTGTTCGCCGATTACCGGTGGAGGCGAGGGCAGGCGGCAAAGGCCGATCCAGTTAGCGTGGGAGCAAGAGACCAGGGCGGCAGGACAGAAGGGATGGAGCCAGCGTGGAGCACGCGTTGATGCTAGCCTCCTCGACCTCGGACGTGCGACAAGCGGCAGAGCACATCGAACAAGTGCTCAAGAGCCAGTGCGTGCAGTGTGAGACCAAGACTGGTCGCGCCAAGGCCATCGAACAAGTCTACTGGCATGAACCCACCGGCCTGTGGATCTCCGAGCCTTACCGGACTCACTGGCAGCCCAGTGGACGCACGGGGTACTCGCTCCAGCTCGGTCTGTCCAAGAAGGCACCGTCACCCCAGGACTCGACGGGCGTCTGCGAGGCCAACCTTCAGTGTGATGTGGATCCGAAGGCCTCCGGCCAGATGGCGTTGGACCAAGAGGGACGCCGCTACTGGCTGCATACATCCACGGTCGGTCGCCCTGGTGGTGCGGGCAGGTTCAGCATACTGAGACACTACAGGAAGCAGTTCTCCGGCAAGGTGGTCGAGGTTGATCGCGGAGGCGGCAAGCTCGCCTCCATGCTTCTCATCGCGTGCATCGACTCGCCCCGGTTTCTCGATGAAGCAGCTGCGTTCGCTCGTGCGGTCGACCGCATCAAGCGGCTCGATCAGGAGCAGAGGAGGCAGTCCCAAGGCCAGGCGTTGGCACGTGCCCCTCGGCCTGGCGAGCCTGAAGCAGCGGATCGAACACAAGAAGTCACGTTTCGACCGATCGCCACTGCGGCCGGCGGTCGCGCGGAGGCGCCGCCCGAACGCCCGCCCACCGATGATCCTGGCGGAGGTAACGTGACGCGGGCGACCGGCCAGCGCCAGCGGAGCATCGCGCAGGAACTGCTCCGCTTGGGGGAGACCAGGATTGGCGACTACGCGTGGCCGTGGCTCGACGAGCGCGATCAACTGACCAAGCGTGATGCGAACAAGTACTTCCTCTGGGCGATCGTTGACTACCAGACCGATTCGGATGTGATCTACCCGAACGTGGAACGGTTCACTGAGGAGGTCTTGGGGGATCCTGAAGATCTCTGGGGCACCATCGCCGCGGTCCCGGAGAGCGCCTGGATGCGCAAGGAGGAGGGGCACTGGGTCTGGACTCGCGCCGACGGTGCTGAGGTGCCCTACCAGCTGCACCGCTATCCGCAGGCGCAAAGGCGCGTCTGGCGGATCGCCAATGAGCTTGTCGGTCGCTACGGTGGGGATGCCAGACGGATCTGGGAGGGGCAGACTCCGGGAACGGTGTTCAGCAGGCTCACCGAGATCCGCGCGGGAGAGAACATCTCGCGCATGATCGTCCTGGCCCTCAAACAGAGAGGCCTGCTGTGCGAGGGCCCGTCTGATCCGAAGATCGACACGCACGTCCGGCGTGTGCTGGGACGCCTGCTCGTGGGGCAGCCACTGAGCGCGGCAGATGCGCTCGCCGAGGCCAGGCAGCTCTGGCCG
The DNA here is from genome assembly GCA_964497385.1 of uncultured Armatimonadia bacterium. GTDB lineage: Bacteria > Armatimonadota > Zipacnadia > UBA1398 > UBA1398 > CAZCER01. Next base: position 8,085 of record CAZCER010000085.1, read on the forward strand.
GAGGATCCCTCGGCCCTGGATCGCGGGCTGTGGGAGACGGGCATGGAGCTGTGCCATGCCAGCGAGCCCCGCTGCGCTGACTGCACGCTACAGCCCGATTGCGCTTACGCGAGTCGAAGATAGACCCGCTGGCAGCGTTAGCGTCACCAGTCCGGACGGCGACGTGACCGTTCCGCCCTCCGAGCCGATGGAAGTCGACGAGCCATTGGGCGTCAGATGGATGTCGTGGGTGGCGGCGCTCCCGACGGGGATCGTCACGGTCGCGGAGTAAGGCGCGTAGCCTGCGAGAGCCACCGTGATCGTCGCGGCGCCGGCCGGGAGCGACCCGAACGCATACTTCCCAACGGCATCCGAGACGGCGCTGGCGCCGGCGCAGACCACCGGAACGTCCGGAAGAGGCGTCTCCGTCCCTTCACCGACGTAGACGACGCCGCTGAGCGCGCTGGTGTCGCCCCCGTCATCGTCGCTTTCCCCGGCGGCGCCCCCCGCGCACCCGGCCGAGCCGACGAGCGAGGCGCACAAGAGCGCCGCCGCGAACAACCCGCCAAGAGACGTCCAGAGCAGTGCGAGCGCCTTACGCTTCATGCGACAGCCTCCTCAGGAGCCAGCGCGTGCCGGGCCGTCGGGCCCTAGGCCCATGGCAGGCGCGCCCGATCCGAGGCCCAACCAGGCGTTCACACCACCTGGGAGTTCCGCGTTCCGCGGCTCGACCCTCCAGGCGAGGACTGCCGATGCGCAGGCCCGATGCGGCCCCGTTGAAGGGATGGAGTGATGAAGGAGGAAGCGGCGACGAGTTCGCACCAGTCGGGCTCCCGCTCGACCACAGACGAGGGAGACTACATTGACGCCACGAGAACGTTACCTTGAGACGCTTCTGTTCGGCGATCCGGACCACTTACCCCTGATGCCCGGGGGGCCGCGCGAATCCACCCTGCGGGCATGGCGCGAGCAAGGGCTCGATCCCGATAGGCCGTGGTACGAGCAAGTGCTGGAGGCTGTCGGGATGGATCCGAAGGTGCAGGCGGGGGCGCCGGGGCTGGGGAGCCCGGTGACGTTCCGGATGATCCCGGAGTTCGAGGAGAAGGTGCTCGAGCACAAGGATGGCCACTACCTCGTGCAGGACTGGATGGGCGCCATCGTCGAGATCTCGGACACGTACGACCTCACCTACCTGCGCCACGCCAAGGATTTCGTCACCCGCAAATGGCACAAGTTCCCGGTGGAGAGCCCGCGGGACTTCGACCGGATGCGCGAGCGCTATGACGCCGCCACACCGGAGCGGTGGTCGGCGAACGAGGCCGACGTCCTCACGCGCGCCGCTGCTCCGAACCGGGACGAGGTCTACACCCTCTGCTTCAACGGGCCGTTCTGGCAGCTCCGCGAGTGGTGCGGCTTCGAGGGGCTCTGCGTGCTGTTCGTGGATGACCCGGGCTTCGTGCGGGAGATGGTCGGATTCTGGACGGAGTTCGCGGCGGGGATTCTCACGCGGGCGTGCAAGGGCGCGGTGCTCGATCACCTCTTTCTCTGCGAGGACATGGCGTACAAGGGGCACTCGATGATCAGCCCGGCGATGACCGCGGAGTTCCTCGGGCCGGCCTACGAGCGATGGCTCGGGATCGCGCGCGAGGCGGGTTGCCGGGTGTTCGAGGTGGACTCCGACGGGTACGTGGGCGAACTGATCCCCGTGTGGATCGAACTCGGCATCAACGTATGCAGCCCAATGGAGGTCGCGGCCGGAAACGACCTCGTCGACTTCCGCCGGCGATTTGGCGAGCGGATGGCCTACGTCGGCGGGATCGACAAGCGCGAGATGGCGAAGGGCGGCGAGGCGCTGCGGCGGGAGATCGACCGCGTCGTGCCGCCGCTCCTCGAGACCGGCGGCTTCATACCGAGCTGCGACCACGGCGTCCCGCCGGACATCTCGCTTGAGAACTTCATCGAGCACACTCGGCTGCTGGCGCAGTATGGCGGGTGGGTGTAGGGCGGAGCGCCACGGCCCTCATCCGTCAGACGATATCCGCAGCACCGTGAAGCTGTGCGGCGGGAGGGTGGCCGAGAGCGCGGCCCGGCTCCGGCGCACCGTGAGCTGGCGTGTGCAGTCGTCGCCGTCAGCGGCGAGGGCGAGACCGTCGCCCCGTGCGCACCAGACGCGCGCTTGCAGACCGGCCGGATGCGACCAAGGGCTGTTGTTGAGCGACCACCGGATCGGCGCGGGCTCGTCGGCCATGTTGGCGGCGAGCACGACCACCGAACGGTCCGGAAGCGTCGCCGCGACCGAGGTAACCACACAGTCGGGCGCCGGCTCACGCGTGGGGAGATGCATCGCTATGCGCTGGGCACGAGCATTAAGGCCGGACTCGAGGAGCACGCGCCAGGGACGCGCGGCGGCGAGGTTCGACGGTCCGAAGAACTCGTTGTAGTTGTAGATCACGTTGGGGGCGTTGCGACGGAGCATCTCGGTAAGCATGAATCCGTACCAGTCCATGCCGTAACGAGGGCCCTCCCAGTACTGGTTCCACTCGGTGATCCAAACCGGCGTGCCGCGCAGGGGAGCACTGTAGCTCTCGGGGAGGTCCGGACGGGCGCCGTCGAGCACCTCGCGGGTGTGGTCGATGCGGTCGAGGAACGCCTGCGGGTCGGTGTCGTAGATGTGGATGCTGAAGTAGCCCATCGAGCCGGGCCGGGAGCGAGAGTCGAACGGGAGCGTCTCCAGGCCGGACCCGGCCCAGCAGTCGATCCAGGTTGCCGGCCCGATGATCGGCTTGCGCGTGACGGGGCCGAGAGCGCCGCGCACGGCGTGGTAGATATCGGGGTCGGCCTCGACGGAACGAGCGTATCCGCTACCCTCGGCCTTTGTGAAGAAGTGGGTCTCGTTGAAGCTCTCGATGACATCGATGTCCGCCCCATAGCGGCGGTAGGTCTCGGCGCAGACGTCTTGGAAGGCCTTCCAGCGCTCAGCGTCGCCCTTGGGCGGGAGCGAACCGTTCGCGGTGAGGCAGGGCGGCATGTAGCAGAAGATCGCCATCGTGCGGAAGCCCTCGGCTTTGGCGTCCGCGAGCCACTGGCAGGCGCCCCAATTCCACGAGTCGGCAAAGGCGGGGTCGGTGCGCCGAGAGACGAAGGTGTCCCAGTCCGGGCAGGTGTCCGTACCGAGGACAGACTCCAGCCGCAGGTCGTTGCCGGATCCCGTGGTCGCGCAAGACGGGCAGGAACGCGGCCTTGTCTGCGGGCGTTGCGGGCCAGTGGGCGGTGCCGAAGAAGAGGCCGGTGTCGACCACGTGCGCCGCGACGGCGAGATCGAACGCATAGGCGCGCGTCTCGGCTGACACCCCGGCGTTGGCGCAGACCGCCAGGACGAGGAGGGCGAAGCCAACAATCGCGGGCAACCGCATCCGTGTGCCTCCAGGTTCGAGATGGTTGAATCGCAGGGCACTTGCGGCACAGGCGGGGCAATCCCCTCCTCAACGGCTCGCCGGGAACGGCGCGACCGTAGGTCCTTCGCAGGGCCGGGGGGAACTAGACAGAGATACGAAGCCGATGGGATCGCGATGCGGCGCGGGTGGGTGCTGATATGCCTGCGCCATGTGTGTTGACGGGATGTGTGACGGAATGGGTGCTCATATCGAGGGACTCATCGCGGCGCCTTTCACGCCGATGCACGCCGATGGGGGCGTCA
>CAZCER010000086.1:0-4713 GCA_964497385.1 uncultured Armatimonadia bacterium
GGCGCCTCCTGGACGAGGTAGCCCGTGCGGGCCGCCGTCCCGCGAGCTTCGGCTGGGCCGGAGTGCTCTGGGGCATGGTCGCCCTCTGCGTGCTCTTCGCCCTGACCGGGGCTCTGTGCCCGCCGACGACCAATGAGTTCGACAGCCTCACGTACCACCTCGCCGCGCCGAAGCTCTACGTCGAGGCCGGCCGCATCTTCCGCATCGTTCATGACCATCACACCAACAGCCCGTTCAACATGGAGATGCTCTACACGTTGGGCCTCGCGTTCGGCTCGGAGAGCCTCGCCAAGTCCTTCCACTTCACCGCCTACCTCCTCCTCATCGCCTCTGTCGCCGGGGCGGCCAGCCGCCTCTCCGGAGACCGAACCGGCAACGTCGCGGCTCTCGCCGCGACCATCGTCGCGACGCTGCCCTCGGTGGTGTGGGAGGCGGGGACCGCGTACGTGGACCTCGGGACCGCGCTCGCCCAGTGGCTCGCGCTTCTTGCACTCATCGAGTGGTGGCGAACGAAGGCCGAGCGGCCCGGGCGGTGGCTTGCGGTGTGCGGCGTCGCCTGCGGGACGGCGCTCGCGACGAAGCTCCTCGGCGGCGCCGTCTTCCTGTTCGCCCTGCTCGCCCTGGGCCATCGCGCGCTCCGGACCCGCGCGTTCGACTGGCGCGGGACGGCGGCGTTGGTCGGGCTGACGGCGCTGATCTCCGCGCCTTGGTTCGCGAAGTCGTACGTCTACACCGGGAACCCCATCTACCCATACGGCTACTCCGTGTTCGGAGGGGCGGACTGGGACGCCGAGTGCGCCGAGAACTACCGCAAGGACCAGAAGACCTACGGCCTGGGCCGGGTGGCCGAGATGACGCGTGAGGGCGGGTACCGGCCGACGTCGTTTCTCGCCGACCCGTCGAAGCCGCGTCCGGTCGGGCCCGTGTCGCGCCTGGTGACCCGGGCGTTCGGAGGCGCGTTCCCCTCCCCCGTCTGGGGCGTCCCGATCACGCCCGTCTTCCTCTCGCTCGACGGCCCCGTGTTCTGGGAGCGGCCGATGGCCGTCGGGATTGTGGGGCCGCTGTTCCTCGCGTTCCTTCCCGCTCTCGCCCTGTGCCGACCCCTGCGGGCCTGGCTCGGGATCTCCCTCGCCTTCGCCCTCTTCGCGTTCGTCACGTGGTGGTTCACGACCCAGCTCACCCGCTACCTGATTCCGCTCTTTGTCGCCCTCGCGGCGCCCACGGCCCTCGCGATCCACACCCTCGCGGGCAAGCCCGGCCGCGTCGCGCAGCTTGTCGCCTTCATGGCTTCGCTGTGCCTTGCCGTGAACGTGCTGTGCAGCGTCGTCATGTGGACTCCGCAGCTCTCCGTAGCGACCGGCTCCACTTCCCGCGCGCAAGCCATCGCGCACGGCTTCGAGCAGTGGGAACTCGTCGACCTGGCGAACCATGCGCTCGGGCCGAACGACAAGGTCGCGCTGTACGGCGAGCCGCGCGGATACTACTTCGACGTGCCCTACCTTTGGGCCGACGCGGGGCATCACACGCTCTTCGACTACGCGACGATGACCTCCGCCGAGGACCTGCTCCAGCGATACGAAGAGATGGGTGTGACCGCCGTGCTTGTGAACAAGGTCTATGCGCGCGAAACGTACGCCGGGCAGGATCCGCCTGGCCGGCTGCTCGCCCACCTCCTCGAGGACGGCCGACTGGAGGTCCTCCGTGAGACGAAGTACGGCGTGCTCTATCGGCTCGTCGCGCAGGCCGAGGAAGGGAGTGGGAGCGATGACTAAGGCGCTGGCGGCCGCGTGGCTCGCCGTGGCTTTTGCGATGGGAGGGCTCCTGGCCGGATGCGGCGGCCGCGCGCGCTCCGAGCCGGCGCCGGCGGCGCCAGCGGCCCCCTCCGCGGCCTCCTCCCCCTCCTCCGCTCCCGAGGCCGGGGCCCTTCGGACCGATCTCGCGCTGGTTGTCAGCGTCCGCCTCGACGGGGACCGAGCCGCGGAGTGGCGGGAGCACTGCCGGACGCCGGGGGCCGTTTCGGTTCCCGAGGGGATGGAGCTGTCCCTCACGCCCGCCCAGCCGGCCGCGTTCACGGACGCCGATCTGGAGCGACTCGCGAGCGATTTCGCGGGCGTTGACGTGGCCGAGGTGCGCTTGCGGCATTGCACGGCGGTGACCGGCGAGGGTCTTGCAAGCCTCGGGCGCATCCCGTCGCTGAACGACCTGAGCCTGTTCTACTGCGCGGGCGTGAACGACGCCGCCTTGGAGCGCATCGGGGCGATGAACGGCCTCCGAAGCCTCGGCTTGAACGGCGCCAGCGTCACCGACGCGGGGCTTGCGCATCTTGCCGGCCTCACCGAACTCGAGGCCCTGGCCGTGGGCGCGACAGAGGTCACCGACGCGGGACTGGCGCACGCGGCGAAGCTGAAGGGTCTTCGCGAACTCAGTCTCGTGGGATGCCAGGGCGTGACCGACTCAGGACTTCCGCACCTCGCGCGGCTCACCGGGTTGAGATCGCTCTGGCTGAGCGGCACGGCGGTTTCCGACGAGGGGCTCCAGCACCTCGCCGCGCTCAAGAGCCTGGAGACCTTGGCGCTGGCCAACACGGCGATCACGGACGCGGGCCTCGACCGCCTCTCGGGGCTCGAATCTCTCCAACGCATTGACCTCAGCGAGACCGCGATCACCGACGCCGGCCTCGAGCGCCTGGCCGGTCTACCGTCTCTATCCGAGGTGCGCACCGACGGCGCCGCGGCGACCGACGAAGCGCGGGAGCGGCTGTTCCCGGATGGCGGCAACGAGCCCTAGCCCTCACCGGCGCAAGGGGATTCGCGCACACGCGCAGGTCTTCGCGCGGAGCCGGCGTATCCGTCTCCGATCGACGGGAAGGTGACCACGCTTGAGGACGCGCCTCATCGAACTGATTCTCCAGCACGCCTACAAAGAGGGCGACTTCACGCTCCGCTCGGGCAAGAAGTCCGACTACTACATCGACCTCCGAGTGCTCGCCCTGCATCCGGAGGGCGTCACGTGCATGGCGGACCTCCTCCTGGACCGCATCGTGGAGACCGAGGCGACCGCGTTCGGAGGTCCGACGGTATCGTCCGTCCCCATCCTTGGCGCCATGTGCGTCCGCGCCCACCAGCGCGGCTTGCCTCTGAAGGCTTTCTTCGTGCGCGGTGAAGCCAAGGAGCACGGCACCGGGCGGCGCGTCGAGGGTCCGGCGCTCGAGCCTGGAGAGAAGGTCGTCTGCATCGACGATGTCATCAGCTTGGGCGGCGGGGTCCGCACCGCGATCGAAGGGGCGGAAGAGGCTGGCGCCAAGGTCGTTAAGGTGCTCTTCGTCGTGAACCGCGAGATGGGCGGGGCCGATGAACTCGTGGCCGAGGGCTATGACGTGGAGTCGCTCCTCACCATCTCCGACATCCGCCGGGCCAAGGCGGGCGCGTAGCCGTGGGTCGGGGCACGATCAGCGGCGGACAGATCACCCTCCACGAGGCCGAGGACATCCTCCAGGCTTGGCTCGGGCGCGAGGTGCACTGCACCGGCCTCAGACCTCTCGTCGGCGGGTGGATCTTCACGGTGCTCGAGGCCGCTTTCACGGGGCCCGAGTCTCCCGTCGTCCTCAAGATCGCGGCCGAACCGGGAGATGACGTGATGCGCCGCGAGGCGGAGTGCCTCGCCTACATGCGCAGGCACACGCGCTTTCCCGTGCCCGAGCCCCTCCGATTCGACGCCTCCGGCGAGGTCGTCCCCGGCACGCATCTCATACTGGAGCGCATCCCCGGCAAGAACCTCGACCAGTGTGACCTCTCCGAGGACGAAGCGCGCCGGTTCCAGGTGGACATGGCCGAGGCCGTCGCCGCGCTGCATGAGCACACCGCGTCCGAGTGGGGGCACGTCGCCTCAAGCGCCGACGGCATCCCCGACTGGGGCGCGTACATGGCGAACGCCATCCTGGATCCCTATGGCCGGATCCGCGACCTGGGGATCCTCGCGCCGGAGGCGTGTCGCGCCGTGGAGCGCATCGCGGACAAGGCGCCGGAACTCCTCGCCTCTCCGCTTCCGCCCTCGCTCGTGCATGGCGACATCTGGGGCGCGAACATCATGGTCCACGGGAACCGCCTGCGTGCGTTCCTCGACCCCGACGGCCTCTTCGCGCCGGCGGAGTACGACCTCGCCTACCTGCAGGTGTGGGGCACGGCCGGGCCGGTCTTCATGGACGCCTACCATGCCCTGCGCCCCCTCGATGAGGGCTACGAGCGGCGCCGGAACGTCTACTGGCTCCAGACGTTTCTGATCCACGCGGATGTCTTCCGCGATGAGCGCTACTTCCGCATGGTCGAGGATGTTGTCACGAAGATCTAGGCGGAGGGCTGACCTCGGGAGCCGGCAAGCCCTCGTCGTCGAGGTACTCCAGCGCATCGGCGATGGCGTGCACCGCGCAGTCGTACGCCTCCTCGATGGAGTCACCTCCCGCCAAGATGTGGGGGAAGTCCGGGATCTCAGCTCGGAAGGGAGGGTCCGAGTCCGAGGCGATGACGGCAATGGGGTAGCGGCTGGCCATCTCGATGTAGGGGTCCTGGAGAGTCACCTGCTCGCCCCCGTCTCGCCGAGCAGCGGCCGGACCTCGGTCAGGAGCGTTGGTAGCTGATTGCCGATGACCTCCCACACTGTCGCGTCATCGACAAGGTCGTAGCCATGTATCAGGACGTTTCGGAAGGCCACGATCCG
>CAZCER010000086.1:4723-11752 GCA_964497385.1 uncultured Armatimonadia bacterium
GTCGGCAGCGGCGAGGTGGAGCGCACGGTCCGGCTCGTGGCGCTGCAGCCTCCGGACCGCCTCGCCGATGATCTCGAAGTGACGCTCGACGGCGGCCCGCAGAACGGGATCCGCCGCATATTCCTCGAGCGACAGGCCCCTGGTCACGCGCTGGATGAGGACCGACGATGCCTCGATATCACGCAGGCACTTCGGCGTCTTCGCGGTCATAGATGACCCTCCGGGTGCGGGCGGCCTCCCGCGCGAAGTCAGGGTCCGAGAGGCACGGGCTCGTCGAGAGTACCAGGTCGACGGGAACGCCGAGCAGAGAACGCAACGCCTCGTGCAGATCGAAGTAGCGAGCCATCCACGGGCCCAGGTCGCCGGGATCATCGAAGTGAACGATGAAGTCGAGGTCCGATCCGGCACCGGGGGGATCGCCGCTCGCGCCCGAACCGAACACCTCCAGGCGGCGCACCCGCGCCCGCGCGCAGAGTTCGCCGATCGCGGCACTCCGGCGGGCCAGCAGGGAGGGCTCGGGGGTTCCAGCGGTCGATGTGTCGCGCATCGTCTCACCTCTTCATCGCCTGGATGTGTGCCCACATAGTACTCCGGCCCACGTCCTCCCCAAGCCCGGCGCCATTCCCCTACCCCTCCGCCACGTGGTTCGAGGTCTCCACCATCTCCCGCAGCTTGTCTTCGTCGACCTCGACTCCGAGGCCCGGGCCCTCGGGCACATCCATCGTGCCGTAGGCATTGGGCATCAGGCGCTCCTTCACGACAGACTCGCCGAGGAACTGCGGGCCGTTCAGGGCGCACGGGTACGCGATGTGGAACGCCCCGAAGATGGCGAGGGTCGCGGCGAGCGAGATGTCCGGGTCCGTGAGGCCGCTCCCGAGGATCATCAGGCCCGCGTCCTCGAGGATCTCCATCTGCCGACGGGCAGGCCAGAGCCCCCCGCAGCGCGCCGGCTTCATCGCCACGCCGTCGAGCATCCCGAGGCGGATGAACTCGATGAGTTCCGCGGCGTTCACGACGCCCTCGTCCATGAGGATCGGGAGCGCGCCCTGGGCCTTGAGATCCTGGTAGCCCGCGATGCGGTTCGGGTGGAGCGGCGCCTCCAGCACGTCCACACCCGCGTCCGCGAGCTTGGGGGCGGCCTCGAGCGCGGCGGCGAGTTCGTAGCCGCAGTTCGCGTCGGCCCAGAGGAAGCCGTCCGGCACAGCTTCCTTCACGATCCGCGCGAGTTCCACGTCGATGGTCGGGTCCGGCCCCACTTTTATGTTGAAGTTGCGGTACCCGCGCTCCCAGCCCTGCTGGATGAGGCCCTCGGCGTCCGAGAGCGCCACCGGGTTCAGCGTCCAGCTCTGCACGAGTGGCCCGCCGCGATCGCGTCCGAGGAGTGCGTGGATTGGCACGTGGAGCCGTTTCGCGACGAGGTCGTGGAGCGCGATGTCGATCCCCGCCTTGCAGATCGGCTGGCCCGTCGAGAACTGCGGGGCGATGTTCTTGTCCATCACCTTGTGCGCGCCGTGGATGTCGAACGGGTCGAGGCCGATGAGCACGGGTGCGAGGTGGGTCTCGATCGTGCTGACCACGGTCTCGAGCGTCTCGTGCGACCACTTGGGGATCGGGACGCTCTCGCCCCAACCGACAGCGCCGTCCGACGCGGTGATCTTCACGACGCACGACGCGCGCCCGGTCGGCGTGCCCTCGGGGCCCTCGAAGAACTTGAAGCGCCCGACCATCCGGATGCGGATCGGGAATGCCTCGATGCGCTCGATCACGACCCCGTCCCCCTCCTGCGCCCTGGCCGCGCCCGCCCCTCCGGCAAGCCCCGCGAGCCCGATCCCAAGCCCGCCGAGAAAGCCCCGTCTCGATAGCGCGCTCTCCCGCTCTTCTCGCACTGCCATCAGGAAGCACCCGCTTTCGGAAGTCAGTTCCGATGTCACCCGGGTGTGTTCGGGCCGGAGTGCTCGGAGGCCTGCGGGGCTTGACGGAGGGGCCGCATGGAAGGGGCCCGCGACGGAGGAGCGGGAAGGCATCCATCCGGCCCACTCATCGCGGCCGACGTAGCCGGACCGGATCGGTTGCATTATCGTAGCGGCAACCGCTCGGACGGGGTACGGATAGGCATACTTCGGCAGATCGAGAAGCACACAGGCATCCGCCTGCGAGGGGGCGGTCAGTCATGACACACGCGGTTATCTTCGAGCGTGGAGAGGCGTCCTGGGGCGCGTATGTGCCCGACCTGCCGGGCTGCGCCGCGGTGGGGGAGTCGCTCGACCGGGTCCGCGCCCTGATCAGCGAGGCTATCGGCTTCCATCTGGAGGGACTGCGCGAGGACGGTCATGGCGCGCCCGAACCGGCGTCGATGTGTGAGTACGTGGAGGTGGGCGGCGGGGCACGGTAGTCGCGAGGGACCGAGCGGGCAGGATGCCCGGGCTCCATCCCGCTACCTCAACACCGACAGGTCCCCCGGCCGGATGCCCGAGTCGAGCATCGCGGTCTTCACCGAGTCCTCGCCCGCCTCGTTCAGCGCTCTCGCAAGGTGCGAGAGGTGCACGTGCTTCCGGTCGTGGGCCCAGGCGAGGAAGAGCGCATAGGAGAGAACCTCGCGCGCGTGCCGATCGGGCGCCATGGTCTGATCGGGACCGGGCTCGGGCATGCTGTCGAGTCGCCGCGAGACGGCCTCGGCGGAGCGGTCGATGTCCACGCCGCGCTCGAGGATCGCCTGACGCACCTGCGCCGGCAGAGCCTGCACGAGGCCGAACACCAAGTGCATCGCGGTGAAGGTCTCGAGATTGAGCGACCGCGCGAAGCGGATCGCGTGATGCACCGCCGACTTCGCGTCCGAGTCGAGAGCGTCCCAGGGGTACACGGCGGGCGCCGGAGCGAGTTCGTGCCGCACCCGGAGTTCGTGCTCCGCGATCTCCCCGACCCACACGCGCGTCGTCTCCGCACGCACGCCCGCTTCGGCCAGGACCACATTGGCCAGCCCCTCCCCCATCGAGAGAAGCCCCAGCAGAATGTGCTCCGTGCCCACAACCGAGTGCCCCAGGTGCTCGGCCTCGCGCTCGGCGTGACTCAGAACCTGCTTCGCGGGAAGGGACGCCCGAGCCACCGTGCCCTCGCGCCCGGGGTAGCGGTCGAGACGCTGGTCGAGGCGCGCGCGCAGCCGTGAGGGGTTCGCGCCCTTCGCCGACAGAATGCGCCAAGCCAGGCACTCGGGGGACGCCAGGATCCCCAGTAGGATGTGGCCCACGTCGTAGAAGTCCGCGCCGCGCGAGCCCGCCTCTTCACGGGCGCGCTCAAGCGCGGCCTTCGCCTGATCCGAGAGCCGTTCCGGTATCCGCATCGTGCCGGTCGCCCTCTTCGAGTCGGAATGCGCAGAGCATCGGCTCATGCGCGGCTCAAACGACGCCAACCCCACCACGGGTTCAACCTGATGGCCGTAGGGGCAGGTCTCTGTGCCTGCCCAGAGGCCGTAGGGGCAGGCGCAGAGACCTGCCCCTACAGCCCTGCCCCTAGTCGTACACGTGATGCCCGTCTGACTGCCGCAGTTCCTTGTAGTCGGCGAGAAGCGCCTTGGTCATCGGGCCGGGCGTGCCGTCCCCGATCGTGCGCCCGTCGAGCTTCACGACCGGCACGAGTTCGGCCGCGGTGCCCGTCAGGAAGCTCTCATCGGCGAGGTACAGGTCGTGCAGCGTCATCACGCACTCGCGCACCGGGATGCCGCGTTTCGCCGCGAGTTCCATCACGGCGTCGCGCGTGACGCCCACGAGGATCCCGAGGTGCGCCGGCGGGGTGAGCAGTTCGCCCTTCTTCACCACGAAGATGTTGTCACCGGTGCACTCGCACACATAGCCCTGCTCGTTCAGCATGATGCCCTCGAGCAGGCCCTGCCGGACGACCTCGATCTTCGCGAGCACGTTGTTGAGGTAGTTCAGACCCTTCACCGCGGGCGGCACGGCCATGGGGCCGTTCCGGCGGGTCGCGCAGGTCACGAGTTCGAGGCCATTCTCGTAGAACTCGGGCGGGTAGAGCGTGATCCCGCCGACGATGATGATCACCGTCGCCTTGGGGCACTTGCGCGGGTCGATCCCCAGGTCGCCCATGCCGCGCGTCACGACAAGGCGAACGTAGGCGTCGCGGAGGCCCGCGGCGCGGATCGTGTCCGTGAGCGCACGGGTCATCTCATCCGGCGTGAGAGGGATGTCCAGCAGGAGATACTTCGCGGACTCGTAGAGCCGGTCGCAGTGCTCTTTCCAGCGGAAGACGCACCCGTTGTAGACGCGGATACCCTCGAAGACGCCGTCTCCGTAGAGCAGGCCATGGTCGAACACGCTGATCTTGGCCTCGTCGCCGTTGACGATCTCGCCGTCGATGTAGACCTTCATCCCACTGACATCCGGTGCCGCCACAGAGATCCCTCCAGTGCCATCGGCCGGAGCGCTCCGCGCGCGCGGGACGTCCGGGGCCCCGCGAACGCCTGCCCGGCTCGTGCCGCCTAGTGTGCCGCGTCCGGTGCGGGGAGGCAAGTAGGGGCGCGGGCTTGCCCCGCCCCGGAGCGTGCGGATCCATCTACGCCCCGCCGAGGGCGATGGGGCCACGTACGGCGGCGGCCACCCCATCCGCTCATCCCGAGTGCCGCGGAGCGGCGTATCGAGGGAGGCGGATGGGGTGGCCCTGCTGTTCGATCCCCAACTCTACGCCCAGTACGCCTCGCCGGCCGGTTCGAGGATCGTCGCGTCCTTGAGGAACTTGACGGCTTTCTCGAAGCCCTCGCGCGGGCTCATCAGGCTGTCCTCGTGCTCGATCGAGAGAACGAGGTCGTAACCCACCATGCGGAGGGTCGAGATGAACGCCTTCCACCACTCGAGGCCATTGCCGTAGCCGCAGGTGCGGAAGACCCACGAGCGGTTGATCTCGTCCGTGTAGTTCTTGGTGTCGAGGCAACCGTTCACGGAGGTGTTGATCGCGTCGATCTTCGTGTCCTTCGCGTGGACGTGCCAGATGCAGCCTTTGAGCGCGCGCACCGCGGCGATGGGCTCGATGCCCTGCCAGAAGAGGTGGCTCGGGTCGAAGTTCGCGCCGATCGTCTCACCCGCGGCGGCGCGGAGCTTGAGGAGGGTCTCCGGGTTGTAAACCACGAAGTTCGGGTGCATCTCGAACGCGATCTCCGTGACCCCGTGCTCCTTCGCGACCTCGGCCTCCTTCTTCCAGTAAGGGATGACCTTCTCGTTCCACTGCCACTCGAGCGTGGTCGCGAAGTCCTCCGGCCACGGAGCCGTGATCCAGATGCACTCCTTGCCGCCGCTCGGGCCGCCGGGGCAGCCGGAGAAGCCGACCACGCGCGGGATGCCGAGCTTCTGCGCCACCTTCAGGGTCTTCCTCCACCCGTCGTGATGAGCCGTGGCGATGGCCCCATCCGGGTGGAGCGGATTGCCGTGGCAGGAGAGCGCCGAGATGGTGACTCCCGCATCCGCGAAGATCTTCTTGTACTTCTCTACCGCCGCGTCGCTCTCGATGAGTTCGTCGACCGGGCAGTGGGGGTTGCCCGGGTAGTTGCCCGTGCCGATCTCGACCGTGTCGAGACCCACGGACTTCACGTAGCGCAGCATGTCCTCGAGGCTCTGGTCCGCGAACGCCGCGGTCAACACGCCTACCTTCATCTGACCCTCGTCCCTTCGGGGTACTCCCGTTGGGCGCAGCAAGCAGCGCCCCTACGTCTCGGCGGGCGGGGCAAGCCCCGCCCCTACGTATCGCGTCGGGCGCAGCAAGCAGCGCCCCACGGGCGGGGCAAGCCCCGCCCCTACATCTTCGCGGGCTCGACCCACTGGCCGGTCTCATCGGACTTCAGCACCGCGTCGAGCACCTTCTGCACCTCGGTCCCCTCGCGGAATGTCGGGTGGATCTCCGTGTCCTCGGCGACCGCGCACATGAGGTCGTAGACGCTGTTGATGAAGGTGTGCTCCCAGCCGATGTGGTGGCCGCCCGGCCAGTACGCGCTCATGTAGGGCTGCGAGGCGTCCGTGACCTGCACGGTCTTCCAGCCCTGCGTCATCTGCGGGTCCTTGCGGCTGAAGATCTCGAGTTCGCCCGGGCGCTCCAGGTTGAAGCGGATCGAGCCGTGCTCGCCGTTGAGTTCCCACGCGTTCTTGTTCAGGCCGCCGGGGGCGAAGCGCGTCGCCTCGAACGTGCCGAGGGCGCCGTTCTCAAAGCGGCAGACCCAGACCGCGGCGTCATCGACGTCGACCGTGCCCATCTCCTTGCCCGCGGCCGCGCCGAGCCCGCCAGTGACCTCCGCGAGCACCGGGCGCTCCTTGATGAAGGTCTCGGTCGCTGCCGAGAGGCTCTTGATGGGGCCGACGAGGTGGTAGGCGAGGTCCGTGATGTGGGCGCCGATGTCCCCGAGCGCACCCGAGCCCGCTTCGGACTTCTTGAGACGCCACACGAGCGGGAAGCTCGGGTCCACGATCCAGTCCTGCAGGTAGACGGCTCTCCAGTGGAAGATGCGGCCGACGAAGCCCTCCTCGATCAGCTTCTTCGCGAGCGCCACCGCCGGCACGCGCCGGTAGTTGAAGGAGCAGAGGTTCTTCACGCCGGCCTTCTCGACCGCGTCGACCATGGTCAGGGCTTCCGCGAGCGTGTTCGCGAGCGGCTTCTCGCAGCTCACCGCTTTGCCGGCCTTGGCCGCCGCGATGGCGATCGGGGCGTGGAGCTTGCCGGGGGTAACGATGTCGACGATGTCGATGTCCTCGCGGTTGACCGTCGCCTCCCAGTCCTGCGAGGCTTCCTCCCATCCGTAGGCGTCGGCGAAGGCCTGGACGTCCTCGCCCGGCGCCCCGCAGATCACCTTCTGGCGCGGGTAGGCCGGACCCTTGGGGAAGAAGAGGCGCACACTGCGCCAGGCGTTGGAGTGCGACTTCCCCATGAAGCCGCAGCCGATGAGAGCCACATTGAGTTCTTTCACCGTGCAGTTCCTCCCATCACAAACCCGACGTCAGGCGCCGGGACGCATCACAAGATGAGTTCGCCTGTTCGGCG
>CAZCER010000087.1:0-3404 GCA_964497385.1 uncultured Armatimonadia bacterium
ACGGAGATCGTGTGCGGCCCCACGCCGAAGGTGTCGTCCAGGTAACGCGCATGCGCGAGGAGCGCCAGCAGATCCCAGCGCCAGTCGTAGAGGCCAAACAGGGCGCCGAGGCCCATGTCGTCGATCCCGGAAGGGAAGCAACGGTCCCACACGCTGAGCCGCCAGTTGTAGTCCGCTTTGGGCCCGTACGGGTGCATCACTTCGTACGTGGGGCGGTGGTAGGTCTCCTGGAAAACCTGGAAGGTCCCAAGGCCCGCCGGCGCGAGGGTCCGGAAGCCCTCTTCCGTGAGCGGCGCGGCGTTCACGTTCACGCGGCGGATCTCGCCGTTCGGCTCCCGCGTGCGGTACACCGCGGCCACGGTCTGAGCCATGTATTCCGGCGTCGCGCAGTCGCCGTCGCCGAAGACGAGCAACAGACGCTTCTGGCCGGTGCGCAGCAGTTGGCGAACCGACTCGGAGACCTGCTCGGCGGTCAGCGTCGAGCGCTTCAGAGTCGTGTTCTCCGCGCGAAACGGGCAGTACACACAGCCGCCGCGGCATTCGTTGGTGATGTAGAGCGGGCTGAACAGCACTACGCGGTCGCCGTAGATCCGGTGCTTCACGGTCGCGGCGGCGGCGAACAGCGCCTCGGCGTCGTCCGGCCTCAGGGCCGTCGCGAGGGCCGCCGCTTCATCGAGTTCCAGGCCCTTGCACTCAAGGGCCTTGTCGAGGATGTCGCGTATCCGCGAGCCATCCGCTTTGGGCGCTTGGGCGAGGATCCCGTCGATGGGTTCGAACCGGGCCTCGATTCTGCGCGCGATCTCGTACATGCGGTCTCGTTCGCCGCGTGGTTGCGCGGTCATGAGCCCCCATCTCCCTTCCTGGCTGCACGAGCGGGGGCGTGCGGGTCTACGCGGGGTGGTCCGCGGCTTGGTAGGAACGGGGCAGCCTGACCGTGAAGGTGGAGCCCTCGTTCAGCGCGCTCTTCACGCCGATCGTCCCGTGGTAGAAATCGACGATGCGCTTCACGATGCTGAGCCCCAGGCCGGTGCCCGTCACCATGTTGGTCTCGGATCGCTTCTCGCGGAAGAACTCGGAGAAGAGCCGCTCGAGCCCCGCCTCCGAGATCCCTATGCCCGTATCGGCGACCTCGATGCGCACATAGGGCCCGTCCTCGGCGGCCCGCAACGTCACCGAGCCGCCCTCTCTATTGTACTTCACTCCATTGCTCACCAAGTTCGTGAGCAGGCGAATCAGCTCTTCTTTGTCGGCTTCCACCGTCGGCAGCGTCGGTGGGACCTCGGCGCGAACCGTCACCTTCCGGCCTTCGCCAAGCGGTCGAAGCATCTCGGCGACCTCCGCGCACAGCGCGGGGACGCTCTGCGCGGTGATCTCGCGCCGAACTCGCCCCGCTTCCATGCGCGCCATGTCGAGCAGGTCGCTCACAAGTTCCACGAGAGCCCCCACTCGATCGCGGCAGCGGCTCACGATGCGGTTGCGCTCCTCCGCGTCCTCGAGGAGACCCTTCTCCATGAGAGAGAGGTAGCCGTCGACGGCCGCCAGCGGGGAGCGCAGCTCGTGAGCCACCATGTTCACGAACTGCGCCTTCACCTGCTCCACTTGCTTGATCTCCGTGATGTCGCGCAGAACGGTGACCGTTCCCAGAAACGAGCGCGAACGCTCGTCCACCACCGGCGAGACGTCCACCAGCTTCCAGCGCGCGCGGCTGTCGTCGCTGAGATCGATCTCCTTCGAGACGCGGGTCTGCTTCGACGAGACCTCGCCCATCAGCTCGAACAGCTCCGCCGACCGGATGACGTCGCCCAGCCGGTGGAACGCTTGGCCGGTCTCGATGTCCCGCAGAACCGACAGCGCCGCCGGATTGTGCAGCACCAGAAGGTCGTCCGCGTTCGCGACCATCACGCCGTCGGCCATGCAGTCGATGATGGTTCGGAGCCGCGTCTGCTCGGTCGCGAGCTGCAGCAAGCGGCTCTCTCGCTCCGCGCGCAGCCGATTGCGCTCATGGATCAGCCGCGAGCGCTCCACGGCCTTGCGGACGACCCGCAGCAGCACGTCAGGAGCGAACGGCTTGGTGATGAAGTCGTACGCGTCCCGCTTCGTGGCTTCGACGGCGGTCTCCACCGTCGCGTACGCCGTCATCACCACGGAGACCATCTCGGGCGCGAGTTCTCGCGCCCGAGTCAGGAACTCCAGCCCGCCCATGCCCGGCATGCGGAGGTCGACGAGAGCCACGGCGGCGTCGCGATGCTGAGACAGGAGTTCCAGCCCCGCCTCCGCCGTCTCGGCCTGATGCACGACGTGCCCCTGGGCCTCCAGCACGCGCCGGCACCCGCTGCGGATGCCTGGCTCGTCATCGATCACCAGGACCTTGCACGCCGCGTCCGGCGACCGCTCGTCCGTCGCCTCCGCCGCTATCGGGACGTCCATCGGAGCCTCTCCCGCCGCCGACCGCGCGGCGCTCTACGCGCGGACGATGGCGTTCACCGGGCACTTCTCGTAGCAGGCGCCGCAACGCACGCAGACCGACGGGTCGATCTCGTGCGCCTTGCGCGGCTCGCCCGCGATGCAGTGGACCGGGCAAACGCGCTTGCAGAGTCCGCAACCAATGCACTTCTCGGCAGTGATCACGTACTGCACCAGCGCCTTGCAAACCCCGCAGGCGCAGCGCTTCTCCAGAACGTGCTGCTTGTACTCCTCTTCGAAGTGCCGCATCGTCGAGAGCACCGGATTCGGAGCGGTCTGCCCTAGCCCGCAGAGCGCCGCGCGCTTCGCGACGTCGCCGAGCCGCTTCAGGCGAACCAGGTCGAGTTCGCTGCCCTCGCCGCTCGTGATGCGCTGCAACGCCTCGAGCATCCGCATCGTGCCCTCGCGGCACGGCGTGCACTTCCCGCAGCTCTCGTCTTGAGTGAACGTCAGGAAGAACTTGGCGAGATCGACCATGCACGTGGTGTCGTCCATGACGATCAGGCCGCCCGAGCCCATGATGGCGCCCGCCGCCTGGAGCGATTCGTAGTCGATCGGGGTGTCCAGGTGTTCGGCCGTGAGGCACCCCCCGGACGGGCCGCCCGTCTGCGCCGCCTTGAACTGACGGCCGTTCGGGATGCCGCCGCCAATGTCGAAAACGACTTCGCGCAGCGTCGAGCCCATGGGCACTTCGACGAGGCCGGTGTGGACCACATTGCCGGCGAGAGCGAAGACCTTCGTGCCCGCCGACTTCTCCGTGCCGATCGACGCGTAGCTCTCCGCGCCCATCAGGATGATCGCGGGCACGTTCGCGAAGGTCTCCACGTTGTTGATGTTCGTCGGGCAGCCCCACAGGCCGCTCACCGCCGGGAACGGAGGACGCGGACGCGGCATGCCGCGCTTGCCCTCGATCGACGCCAAGAGCGCCGTCTCCTCGCCGC
>CAZCER010000087.1:3414-11672 GCA_964497385.1 uncultured Armatimonadia bacterium
AAGGCGGATCTCGAGGTCGAACGAAAAGCCCGTGCCAAGGATGTTCTCGCCGAGCAGACCGCGCTCGCGCGCCTGCTCGATGGCGATCGTGAGGCGCTTCACGGCAAGCGGGTACTCGGCCCGAACGTAGATGAAGCCCTGGTCGGAGCCGACGGCGTAGGCGCAGATCGCCATGGCCTCGAGCACCGAGTGCGGGTCGCCCTCGAGGGTGCTGCGGTCCATGAAAGCGCCGGGGTCGCCCTCGTCCGCGTTGCAGATGACGTACTTCTTGTCACCTTCCGCGTTCCGCGTGAACCTCCACTTCGCCCCCGTTCGGAAGCCGCCGCCGCCCCGGCCGCGCAGGCCCGAGCGCTCGATGGCGTCGACGACGCCTTCGGGGTCGCCCTCGTCCAGGACCTTCGCGAGCGCCTCATAGCCGCGCACGGCCAGGTAGTCATCGAGCGACTCCGGGTCGATCCGGCCGATGTTGCGGAGGCAGATCCGGACTTGCCGATTGAAGAGATCGAGGTTCATCCAATCGCGCGTGAAGCGGTTGGCGATCTCGGACGCGCCGTTCAGATTCACGCTTGGCTTCGCGTCGCTGACGTGGATGCCGGGCTGCTTCTCGATGAGGCGCTCCTCGATCGGCTGGCCGCCGACGCGGTCGCGTTTCACGATCTCGGCGGCGAGCGACGCGTCCACGTTCACGTACATCCGCGGGGCTTCGCCGGGCTTCCGAACCTCGACGAGCGGCTCGAGGAAGCACGCGCCCACGCAGCCGACCTTCTGGAGCGTCGCGTCGGGAAGGCCCGCCTCGGCGAGCGCGTCACGCAGCGCCGTCTCGGTCTTCGATGCGCCCGCCGCGAGCGCGCACGTCGCGATTCCGATGAGGACCTGCGGGCCGTCGAGTTCGCGCGCCACCACAGGCCGCGCGGACGTTGCTAGCTTCTTGAGCGTCTCTGTTGCGCCGGACATTCCTTCACTCCCGTTCCGACTGATCCAGGATCTCGGTGATCCTGTCCACCAGCGCGACCGGGTCAACCGGCTTGTGGAGGAACGCCGCCACATGCAGCCAGTCGGGCTTGTCGCCTTCCGGGTCGACGCGGAAGCCTATCTCCGTGGTCACCGCGCTCACCATGATCACGGGGATCCGCGCCGTCGCCTTCTGGTGCGCAAGCTGCTCCACGAGCGCGAAGCCCGCGTACAGCTCTTCCATCATCAGGTCCGCCACGATCAGGTCCGGCTGTTCCGCCTCCGCGAGGCGGGCGCCGGCCTCGCCGTTGTCCGCGCTGACCACGCTGTAGCCCTTGGCCTTCAGCGCGATCGCGTTCGCCGCGACGAAGTCCGGATCGTCGTCGATCAGCAGCACCTTGCGTCCGTCCGCCATGCCTGTCTCACTCCAAAGTCGCGCCGTCGGAGGCGTCCGCCCCGATCAGCTCCGCGCCGGAATCGGCGCCCAAGACGACATCGTGCCGCGGGAGGGTGAAGACGAAGTCGATCCACTCGCCGTGCTTGCCCTCCACGCGGATGTCGCCGCCGTGCTTCCGGATGATCTCCCGCGTGATGTACAGCCCGAGGCCCGAGCCGCGCGCCATCTCGCCAGGCCGCTGCAGCCGGTTGAACTTCACGAACATCTCCTCGGCCCGCTCCGGCGCCACGCCCGCGCCGTCGTTCCGAACGTGCAGCTCCACTTGGCCGTTCCGGCGCGAGCCGGAGACCCACACCACGCCGTGGTCGGCTCCGTACTTCGCCGCATTGCCCATCAGATTCTCGTACACGATCTGCAAGAGCGACGGATCGGCGTGCGCCGAGAGATCCTCCGGCACGGCGACCTCGACCGACATGCTCTTCGCGTCGAAGCGGCTCTTGAGGTCGCGAAGCACCGGCCGGATCACGTCCTGCACCACGACGACCGGCCGCGCGCGGACCTCGAGTTCGCCCTTCTCAATCCGCGAGAGGTTGAGGTAGTTGAGGATCATCTCCTCGGTCCGGACGATCGCCGTGTGCACGTCGTCGAGCGTCTCGACCTGGGCCGGCGTCATCTCCCCGACAAAGCCGCCGTGGAGGGCGAGGACGTTGATCTTCATCGCCGCGATCTGGTTCTTCAGTTCGTGGGTGATGAACTCGAGCGTCTCGAGGTAATTCTGGTTCCACCGCTCGAGTTCGGCGCTCGTCGTCCGGAGTTCCTCAAGGCCGGCCTTCAGTCGGCTGTCGCGCTCTTGCAGGGCCCGCGACATGTTCGTGAGGGCGAGGGCCAGCCTGTCCACCTCGTAGCGCTCGGCCTGCCGGGGCACCCACAGCTTGTCCGTGGAGAACTCGCCCATCGCGATGCGGTCAGCGGCCTTTGTCAGGCGCGTGATCGGCCGCGCGACGCGACCGGCCACGAAGGCCACGACAACCACGATCGTGATCGTCGCGAGGGCGGCAAGCCCTACGAACGCTCCGAGCGCTTGGCGCTGGATGTCGTCGTAGCGTTTCTGCAGGACGCCCACGTAGAGCATCCCGAGAATCTCGTCCTCGGGTCCTTTGATGGGTTCGTAGGCGCTGAAGTACCACGTGTCGACCACGAACGCGGGGCCGAGCCACCGCTCGCCGCGGTCGAGCACCTGGTTGTAGACCTCCTCGGAGACGCGCGTCCCGACCGCTCGGGCGCCGTTCTCGTCCTCGACGTTCGTCGAGACGCGCACGTCGTCCAGGAAGATCGTGACCGTCCCGAGGCTCTTCCCCGCGTAGGTGTCCACGGTGAAGATCCGCTCGCGAAGACTGTCGACCATATCGTCATCGCGGTTCACGATCGTGCCCGCGCGCACGGCGCCGGCGATCTGGCCTCCCGCGCGAATGATCGGCGAGGCGGCCTCCAGCACCAGCGCGTCCTCGAGTTCGGTCGGCCCTCCCGGCTTGGCCCGTTCCGTCTGCGTGACCCGGATGTAGGCCTGCTCCGCGAGTTCGGGGCTCTCCGCCGAGAGATCGACGATGGGCATCCGACGGAACCCGCCCGAGGAGCGGCCTGTGTCGAGCGCCGCGGAGAGGTACCCGCTCCCGAGCGCGCTCCGGCCTATCGCGTCCCCGCGCGCCGTGGCGACGATGCGCCCGTCGGCGTCCACGACGTGCACGTAGTCAAAGCGTCCGCGCTCGCGAATGACGTCGAGCCGCACCACCGGCGCGATGTCCTCCAGCGGCGCTTCCTGCTGCGCCAGCCACTCCGCGACCATGACGCAGGAGAGCTGGAGCTGATCGGCGTCCTCGCGCACCCCGTTCCGAGCCGCCTCCAGAGCGATCTCGACGCGGCGCTCGGCTTCGCTCGAAACGACGCGGTCCAGGAGCCAGCCGCCGGCAAGGATGGTCAGCGCCGCGCCCAGCACGCTGGCCGTGACCATGCCGGCCACCAGCTTCACCTTGATGGGTTGGTCATGCCACGAGACCAAGGCCTGTCACCTAACCGCGCGCCGCGCTCGCGATGCGCTCGGGGAACCGCTAGACAGCGGCCTCCGCCCGGGGAGCCGACGCGCGAGCCGCGTACTGAGCGACGATGGCCGGGACGTCCTCCCGAGTGACCTTCGCGTGCACCTCGTCATTCACCATAACGACCGGCGCCTGGCCGCACGCGCCGAGGCAGCGCGCTTCCTCAAGAGTGAACAGGCCGTCCGCCGTCGTCTCGCCCGGCTTCACCTCAAGCTGGCGGGCGAACTCCTCGAGGACCGCGCCGCTTCCGCGCACATAGCACGCAGTCCCCGTGCAGACGCGCACCGTGTACACGCCCTTCGGCACCAGGGAGAAGTACGAGTAGAAGCTCGCGACGCCCCACACATAGACCGTCGGCACGCCAAGCGCCTGCGCCACGTGGTTCGCGGCCCGCGACGGCACGTAGCCGTAGCGGTCCTGGACGTAGTGCAGCACGGGGATCAGCGCGCTCTGCACGTGGTCGGGGTTCGCGGCCTTCTGCCGCTCGATGTACTGGTCGAGATCCCTCCACCACTCGGGGGTCTCGAGGGTCTCGTTCGGAAAGCGTGTCATACCTGCGCCTCCTGCGGACTGATGCCCAACGGCACTCGGGGGTAGTAATGGGTGTGGAGCAGCTCATGCGACCGATGGCCGAGAGGCTCTCCCAGGTACTCCTTGTAGAGGGTCTGCAGATCCGGGTTCCGATGCGACAGGCGGATCGCGCGGGCGCTGTCCAGATCGTAGAGCGCCTGCGCGCGGCGCCGGAGCAGTTCCTTGTCGAGCGGAATGGCGTTCGCGCCCGCGTAGGGCTGACCGCCGCCGCCGATGCAGCCGCCGGGGCAGCCCATGACCTCGACCCAGTGGATCTCCTCGCCCGCGCGGATCCGGTGGATGATCTCGTTCGCGTGCGCCAGACCGTGCGCCACCATGCCGCGGAGCTTCAAGCCGTCGAAATCGATGACGGCCTCACGCACGCCGTCGAGGCCGCGTACGGCCTTGAACTCGACGGCGTCGTCCGGAAGGTCCTTGTCGAACAGCATCCAGTAGGCCGTCCGGAGGGCCGCTTCGGTAACCCCGCCCGTCGCGCCGAAGATGACGCCCGCGCCCGTGGAGGCCCCGAGCGGGCTGTCCGGCTCGCCCTCGGGAAGGTTCAGGAAGTCAATCCCCATGTGCTTTACGAGCCAGACGAACTCGCGCGTCGTCAGCACGCAGTCGATCGCGCGACGGCCGCCCACGCCAAGTTCCGGCCGCGCGGCCTCGAACTTCTTCGCGGTGCAACACATGATGCCGACGGAGTAGATCCTGTCGGGGTCGACGCCCGCGCGCTCGGCCCAGAAGCTCTTCACGAGAGCGCCCTGCATGCTCATCGGAGAGCGCGCGCTCGAGAGGTACTGCATCATGTCCGGGTGGTACTGCTCGCAGAACTTCACCCACGTCGGGCAGCAGGACGTGATGTTCGGAAGCGGGCCGCCGTTCTTAACCTTCTGCACGAACTCCGCGGCCTCTTCCATGATCGTCACGTCCGCGGAGAACTGGACGTCGAAGACCTCGTCGAAGCCCATGGTGCGCATCGCCGAGAAGCACTGGCCCTCGTAAGCGCGGCCCGGCTCCTGGCCGAAGCCCTCGCCGATCGCGGCGCGCACCGAGGGCGCCATCTGGCCCACGACGATCTTGTCCGGATCCTGGAGCGCCTCGAGGAACTCCGAGGTGTGGTCGTGCTCGAGGAACGCGGCCGTCGGGCAGACGTTGATGCACTGCCCGCAGCAGACGCAGACCGTCTCGTTGAACGGCGCGTCGTACGACGGCATGACGACCGTGTCGAAGCCGCGATGGACCTGTCCCAGAGCGGCGACTTCCTGGATCTCGCCGCAGACGCGGATGCACCGACCGCAGAGGATGCACTTCTCCGGGTCGCGCATCACGGACGGTCCGGTCTGGTCCTTTTCGTAGCGCTTGCGGTTCCCCGCGAAGAGGCGCTCGCGAATGCCCAGGGCGTACGCGAGCCGCTGGAGTTCACAGGTGCCGTTCCGCTCGCAGCTATTGCAGTCCATTGGGTGGTTGTCGAGCAGCAACTCGACGATGTCGCGCCGGATCCTGAGGATCTCCGGGGTGCGGGTCTTGACCACCATGCCGTCGGCCGCCGGGTAGCAGCACGAGGCCACCAGGTTGCGCATCCCCTCGACCTCGACGATGCAGACCCGGCAAGCGCCCTCGATCGAGAGGTCCGGATGGTAGCAGAGCCGCGGGATGTGGATGCCTACCTGGTCCGCCGCCTGCATGATGGTCGATCCGGCAGGCGCCTGCACCGGGATGCCGTCGATCGTCAGCTTCAGATCAGACATTCGCGTCACCTAGACTCCTTGCGCCGGGTCCGCTGGGCGCCAAGCCAGGCGTGCCAAGACGAACCGGCCGGTTGTCGGTCAGCGGCAGGGCGTTGCGAGTTCGGGTCTCCCAAGTGGGGATCGGAGGCTCGGCCAGCGCTCCTCGCTGATTCCTTGTGAAATCCTTCACGAACTCTGTGAAATCCGTCACAAAGTCTACGCCAAAGAAAACCGGCCCAGGGAATGGCTTCCTCGTGGAAGCGTTCTCCGAGGCACGGCGGGTAGACACGCGCCCAAGTTTGTACATGCATGGCGGGCCGGCCCTCGCGCAGCCTCACGTCCGAGTCGTTTGGACGGATCCAGGCCGTGCCCTCACGCGACTCATTCTACACCTTCCATGACCGCGTGCAACCCCTCGCGCGCGCGTGGCGGAATCCGCTTCTGTTGTGTGGGGAATCGGGACTGAGGGGGTCATCGAGCCGGCTCCGCGCGCATCGGCGCGAGATATGGAGCGGCCGAATGGGGTGTCGCGAGGAACGAGCGACGGGGTCCCCATCCGGCTGGCCTTCCCATACGCCGGCAGCGCAACTGCGAGACGCCGTGCCACGGGTACTGAGCCGGATGGACTCCTTCCCGCTGCGCGGGCCCCTTCCATTCGGCCGCTCCACAACCCATCCATGTGCGGAGCCGCTCTGCATGGCAACTGGGCCCGTAGCGACCGCCTCCCTACGTGGCGAGGCGGTCGCTACGGTCTTCCCACTCATGCGGGCAAGATGCCCGCGCTCCGGTGTCGCTAGATCGACGCCTCGTTCGGCTCGATGTTCTTCTGCACGATGGTGTAGGTCACTTCGACCTCCGCGCCTGCTTCCACGGGGATGTCAAAGTGGAGCGTCTGGAGGTTCTCGACCTCGGTCGGCTTGAGTTCGCTCGTGACCTCCCACTCGCCGACCGCGTGCTCCGTGAGGCGAACGGTCGCGGCCTTGTCGGTGTGGTTCTTGAGCTTGATGGTCCAGGTGCGCGTTGTGTCCCAGAGCACGCGCTCGGGCTGGCGGTTGGAGTTCTCGGGGACCTTCGTGAACTGGATGTTCGAGTCCCGCGCGTCCGTGAGGATGCGCTCGATCTCGATGTTGTTCGCGAACCCGATGAAGAGCTTCGACTCCTCGCCCCGCGGCACGTACGAGAGGCGAGACTCGCCAAGGAACGTGTCGAGCTGGCCCATCTCCCCGCCGGTCGCGAGGAACGCGCGCGCCTTCCCGCCGAGCTGTCCGGTCGCGTCCTCGGGGACGATCCACTCGTAGAAGAGCTGCACCCTGCCGCCCTCGACCTGGGAGTCGCTGATGTACTTCTTGGTGATCGGGTAGTTCACGGCGTCGAGAAGGAGCACATCGCGCCGCTCGTCGCGCTCCAGAGACGTCGGGACGGCCGGCGCGCTCGCGATCTCGACCGCGACGTCCCGCTGATCGAGGCCGCTGCCGTTGTAGAGGCGCGCCCGACCGGAGAGCGACACGGAGGTCTCGTCGAGGTTCGCGAGAGCGGAGTAGTCGATCCGCTCCACATCCACGCCACCGGCGAGCGCGTAAGTGATCCGCAGCCGGTAGTTGCCGGCGGCCGTCGCCTTCACCCACCAGATCAGAGCGCTCGCGTCCGAAGGCGGAGTCGAGATGGCGAGCGTCGTCAGCGCCTCGCCGGCGTCGACGGGATCGAAGAGGATGGACTGCGGGAGGATCGGCAGGCCCTCCCACGCGAGTTCGACTTCGTTGGTGCCTTCCTCGAGCGCGACGACGCGCTCTTCCTCCATGAGCATCGGGGCGCCGGGCTCGAAGTGCAGCCGGACGTTCTCCCGCTGGGGCATCAGCACGAGCTTGACCTTCGCGAAACACGGGGCCGCGAGCGCGACCGTGAGCACAAGCGCCAGTGCGGCGGTGCGGACCTTCATCGGTTACTCCCCCTCTTTCGGCATGTCGTTGACAGCCGTACCGTAGTATTCATGGAAGGCGTAGGTGAGCTGGGCGCCGCCGCCCGCATCGAGCGCGAACTCCCACTTCACCTGGCCGGCCTCACGCTTCGCAAGGTCCTCGCCGACGAACACGTTCGGAACGCCGGGGCGCGCGTGGATGAGTTCGAGCGTCCGCGCGATGGAGTCGCGGTTCGTGACCTCCACGCTGAAGTCGTTCTCCGTGACCTTGCCGACGAGCACGCCGGTCTTCTCATCGAAGGCCAGATCCCGCTTGCGCGTCCCGGTCATCTTGGGCTCAACGACGATGTCCGTGAGCGCCCCGGCTTCGAACTCGACCTCCTGGCCCACACCCGCGTACGGGAGGTAGCTCTGGCCGATGAAGACGAGCCGACCGGACGGAGCCCGCTTGAACACGGTCACCGGGCCAGCCGGAAGGGCCGCCTTGCCGAGCCCGTTCGCCTCGTCGTTCGTGATCTTCACGACCCGCGTCGCGGATCGCATCCCGAAGCCCGCCAGGCGCGCCAGCACTTTGGGGGCCACCGCCGCCGAGTCGGCGAACC
>CAZCER010000088.1:0-11310 GCA_964497385.1 uncultured Armatimonadia bacterium
TCGCGCGCGTGGTAGCGCGGGCTCGACTCCTGTTTGTAGGAGCGCTCGTGCTCCTCGTCCATCACGATGAGGCGCAGATCCGGCACAGGCGCGAAGACCGCGGACCGCGGGCCAATGACGATGCTGGCTTCCCCATCGCGCGCGCGGGTCCACTCGTCGAGGCGCTCGCCGGCCCCGAGCTGGCTGTGCAGCACCGCCACCTGCTCGCCGAACCGGGCTTTGAAGCGCCCCACGGTCTGCGGCGTGAGCGAGATCTCCGGCACTAGTACGATGGCGGTTCCTCCCGCCGCGAGAGCGTGCTCGATGGCGGCGAGGTAGACCTCGGTCTTGCCGCTCCCGGTCACCCCGTAGAGAAGCAGCGAGTCTCCAGCCTGACGGTCGATCGCGGCGCAGACCGCGCCGATCGCCTCCCGCTGGGCCTGGGTCGGCTCGACGCGCTCCGCGCCGGACGCCGCGGGGCGCATGCCCGGTGACCGAAGCACAGGGATGCGGACGACCTTGGCGAGACCGCGTTCGACGAGCGACATGGCGGCCGCGCGGCGGTTGCCGAGGTCGACGAGCGGCATCGGCTCCGAGCGCTTGGCGAGGTCGAGGAGGATGGCGATCTGGGCCTTGGCCCTCGGCGGCAAGTCGTTGGCGGCGCGCACCGCCTCCTCGCGCGCGCCGGACAGCGCGAGCGCGAGGAGAGTCTTGCGACTCGTCCGAGCGGGAACCACCACATAGGCGCGCTGGAGCGCGCCCTTGCGCACATGCTCGTCCAGAGCGCGCTCGGTCACCAAGTTTCCGAGAACGGCCTGGAGTTCGCGGGTCGTCATCGGGCCGTCGGCGGAGGCCAGGACCTTCAGGACGGGGTCGCTCTCCGGGCCCAGATCCTCGTCGGCGAAGAGCGAGGCCTGAGGCGCGGCCCCGTCAACGGCTCCTGCGCCCGGCGCGTAGGCGGCCTCGACGTCTTCCTGGGCGCCCGCAGGCAGCATGGCCTGGAGGCAGTCCACGAGCGGCGCGCAGGTGCGATCGGCCATCCACTCGCCGAGCCCCACGAGGTCGGCTCCGAGGCGGACCGACCCGGTGAGGAGTTGCTGGATCTCACGGACCTCGTAGTCGCCCTCCGGACGCGTGTCCGTGAGGCGCACGATGTGCCCGGTCGCCAGCCCCGTTCCCAGGGGGACGAGGACATAGGCTCCCAGAAGCTCCTCCGCTGAGGGGACGCTCTCGAGCGCTCGGCGGCCGAGGGCGTACGTCAGGCATAGGCCGTCCTGCCCGCGTCGGCGGGCGAGTAGGACTTCGGCGTAGTGGTTGGTGATCATGCGCGTCTGACACCCGGGAACACGAGAAGGAGCCCTCGCCCGCCCTCTCCCCGCACCGCTCATCCTGAGCGCGAGGCCGCAGTTCAGGCCGAGCAGCCGAAGGACGCGCGGGGAGAGGGGATGCCGCGCCGCGTCCGCTGTGCGCGGGGGGGGAGAGAACCCAAACGCCTACCGTCCTCCGCCCATGCCGGCCATCATGGAGCCGAGTTGCATCCCGAGGGTGGTCTTGGTCTGGACGCGCGGGAGTGGCTGGCCCTCGGGGAGCGACGCGCCGGGGCCGTAGCCGACCATGGTGAGCATCGGCATCGTGCACTCCGCGAAGATGCCCTCAGGCGCCGTGCACTCGGTCGCGTCGCCGGGCATCATCATGCCGCTCGCGACGAAGGCCCTGACCTGGGCCATCTCGAGGTAGTCCATGTCGGGCAACATGGAGTCCTCGTCGAGCGTCTCGGAGGAACTCCACAGGACGAGCGTGTTCCGCCCTTCCATGCCGACGATGCCCGCGTGGATGCCCAGGGCGTGCGGGATCTCGGCCCACTCGAGTAGGAGCGCCTCCTCCAGATCGGGGGCCTCCGAGGTGTCCGGGCTCGAGAGTTCGATCGGCGCCAGGAACTCGACATCCTCGGGCGCCTCGATCTCGATGTTGCCGGTGTAGTTCGTGGTCAGCGCGTAGTTGCCGACCAGCGAGGCCTCCTCGCCGATGGTGACGGGGTCCTTGTCCTCGTTAGGCCAGTAGGCCGTCGTCCAGTCGGGCTTGTGGAAGTACCTGCCGCCCTCGGCCATGGCGGCGCGCATCTTCTCGCGCATCTGGGCGGACTGCAGGTCCGGTAGATCGGTGAACTTGATGACCATGGGCTGGCCGGGCTTCACCGTCGGGGACGAGCCCCAGTAGATCTTGAGGGTCATCTGGTCGAGGTCGGGCATGCCAGGAATCGCGGCGTCGCCTTCATCCGGCTGGGGACGGTAGAGCATGAGGTCGAGACGGTCGCCGACGCCGAGCCCCTCCGGCGGAGCGACCCAAGCGAACGCGTCGTCCGAGGCGATGCCGGGCGACCAGAGCCGCATGGTGAGCTTGCGCTCGGGCTTACCGCCTTCGAGCATGGCCTTCAGCTCGTCGGGGATCGGCACGCCGGCGGGCATGTCCTTGAGCATGTCGGCCACGCCGCCCATTCCGGGCATGACCATGAGGCTCGTCTCGGCGAAGATGCCGAAGAAGGCCTGGTCATCCTGGGCCCAGGCGGCTCCGAGGGAGAGTGCGAGCGTGAGGGTGAGAGCCAGTAGGACAGAGAGCGTGATCTTGTTCTTCACTGCGCAGCCTCCTGAGTAACGCGGCCGACCTGACCGCGCGCACCCAGGGAGTTCCGTCGCCGGTCCGCCCGTCCTCCTTGGGGTCAAGCGGCAACGCCCCCACGAAGGGACCCGCACCCTCGCGGCGAAAGGCGCCACGACCTAGCCACACGAGAGGGGGCGCCCCGAGGTGCCCGCACTGACGAAGAAGCGCAAGATCACGATCGATGACCTGTTCAGGCTGAAGCTGGTCGGCAGCCCCGAGCTGTCGCCCGATGGCGCACGGTGCGTCATCACCGTGCAGCGCACCGAGAAGGAGAAGAACTCCGCCTATACCGACCTCTACCTGATCGAACTCGGCGCCGGCGAGGTTCGCCGACTCACCGAGGGCGACTACTCCGACGGCTCGCCCAAGTGGTCGCCGGACGGGAGGACCCTTGCCTTCATCTCCGGCCGCTCCGAGAGTTCTCAGATCCACCTCATGCCGATGAACGGCGGCGACTCCCTGAAGCTCACCAAGCTCGAAGAGGGGGCGGTCAGCGGCGTCGAGTGGAGCCCCGACGGCTCGAAGATCCTCTTCTTCCACCGCGAGTTCGAGGAGGTCGACCGCAAGAAGTCCCGCGAGGAGCGGCAGAAGCAGAAGCTCTCGTCACCCGTTCGCGTCGTCGAGACCGCGCACTACCGCCTCGACGGCGTGGGCTGGCTCGGAGCGACGCGCGCCCACCTCCACACCGTGACCGTCGCGACCGGCGAGGTGAAGCAGCTCACCAAGGGCGTTCAGCACGTCGGGTCCGCGACTTGGTCCCCGGACGGGAAGCACATCGCCTACACGCTGTACCCGGACGAGCTGAAGCACCACCTCTGCAAGCTCTGCGTCATCCCCGCGGAGGGCGGGAAGGTCCGCGTCATCGAGACCCCGCCCGGCCCCAAAGGCGCGCTGAAGTGGTCCCCCGACGGGAAGCTCCTCGTCTATGTCGGCTATCTCGCGGAATCCGACCCCTGGGGCGCGTACAATGACCATGTGTGGGTCGTGCCCGCGGACGGCTCGGGCGCGGCGAGGGACATCACGCCCGACCTCGATCGCACCGTGAGCCCCTTCACGCTCTGCGACACCGCGGGGGCGGGTGGGGGAGGCCTCACGTTTTCCGCGGACGGGAAGTCCGTCGACGTCTTCATCGCGGACGAGGGCGCCACGCCGATCGTGCGCGCGCCGCTCAAGGGCGGGAAGCGCGAGGTGCTTCTGGGAGGCTTCGTGCACCACTACGCCAAGTCGCGCGAGGTCGGCGGGAAGATCGTCGTCTGCTCGCAGACTCCGACCGACCCCGGCGAGGCCTACCTCCTCACTCTCGGCAAGGGCAAGCCGAAGAAGCTTACGGGCTTCAACGACGACCTTCTCCGCGAACTCGATCTTCCGACGCCCGAGGCGTTTTGGGTTGCGTGCAAAGAGACCGGTCGGAAGATCCAGGGCTGGATCCTCAAGCCGCCAGGCTTCCAGCCGGGCCGGAAGCACCCGATGCTGCTCGAGATCCACGGCGGACCGCACACGCAGTACGGGGCGGGCTTCTTCCATGAGTTCCACTGGTTCGCGGCCCAGGGCTGGGTGCTCGTCTACACCAACCCCGCCGGGAGCCAGGGCTACGGCGAGGCCTTCATGCAGGCGCTCCGCAACCACTGGGGCGAGGCCGACTTCCCCGAACTCATGGCCGCGGTCGACAAGGTGCTCGGCAAGGGCTACATCGACGAGAAGCGCCTCGGCGTTACCGGCGGCAGCTACGGCGGCTACATGACGAACTGGGTGGTCGGGAACACCAACCGCTTCTGCGTCGCCGCCACCCAGCGCTGCGTCTCGAACATGCTCTCGATGTGGGGGAACTCCGACCATCCGATGCAGCCGGACGGCTACTTCGAGGGCAACGCATGGTCGAAGAATGAGACTCTCTGGAGACTCTCGCCGATCCGTTTCGTCGAGAACATCAAGACGCCGCTTCTCGTCGTCCACTCCGAGGGCGACCTCCGGTGCAATGTCGAGCAGGGCGAGCAGATGTACTCGGCGCTCAAGGTGCTCCGGAAGAAGACCCGTTTCGTGCGGCTCCCGCGCGAGGCGTTCCACGGCGTCTCGCGCGGCGGCCCGCCCGATCTCCGCCAGCGCCGCCTCGAGGAACTCACGCGGTGGATCGGCGAGCACCTGTCGCCGAAGGGCAAGGGGTGGAAGTAGATCCGGTGGCGCATCACCCGCCGCCAGCGGGTGATGCGCCTACCCGAACATCCTCGCGATCTCGTCAGCGTAGCGACTGTAGATGACCTTGCGGCGCAGCTTCATCGTCGGGGTGAGTTGCCCGCCTTCGATCGTGAGATCGTGGTCGAGGATCTCAAAGCGCCGGACCTTCTCGAAGTCCGCGAGATCGCGAGTGCATGCTTCGATCTCCTCGCGGAAGAGCCGTCGCACCGCGGGATGGGCGACCATCTCGGAGGCGGACTCGGGGAGGTCGATCCCTTCGGCCTCGGCCCACTCGCGGACGCGCGCGAACGCAGGCGCGATGAGCGCTCCGACCACGGTCTGCCGCTCACCCAGGACCACGGCCTGCTCGATGTACTCGCTCCCGCGCAGGAGCCCCTCGATCGGCTGCGGGGCTACGTTCTTCCCGTTCGCGAGCACGAGGATGTTCTTCTTCCGATCCGTGATCGTGATGTAACCGTCGGCGTCGGCGTGGCCGAGGTCGCCGGTGTGCAGCCAGCCGTCGGAGTCGATCGCCTCCCGCGTGGCCTCCTCGTTGTCGTAGTAGCCCATCATCACGTTCGGACCCCGCACGAGGAGTTCGCCGTCCTCCGCGATCCGCACGGTGACGTCCTTCAGCGGGCAGCCAATCGTCCCCAGCTTGTACTTCCAGGGCCGGTTCACAGCCACCACGGGCGAGGTCTCCGTCAGGCCGTAGCCCTCGAGGAGCACCGTGCCGAGGGCATGGAAGAACTCCCCGGTCGCGCGCGGAAGCGGCGCTCCGCCCGAGACGAAGTAGCGCAGGCGCCTGAGACCGAGCTTCTCCCGCACCCGCCGGAGGATCAGCCGATCCGCGAGGAGCCACTTCGCGGCGAGCGCGACGGGAAGCCGGTAGCCGGCGGTCAGGCACTGGATGCGCTCGAGGCCAACGCCGTGCGCCCACCCGAACAGCGCCGCCGTGCGACCGCCCTCCTTGCGGACGTGGTGCACCATCGTGTCCTGGAAGACCTCGAACACCCGCGGCACCAGGATCATCAGCGTCGGCTCGATCTCGCCGATGTTGTCTCTCAGACGTCGGATGCTCTCGCAGTAGGCCACGCGCGCCCCCTGCATGAGGCTCAGGTAGCAGCAGGCCAGGCGCTCGAACACGTGGTTCAGCGGCAGGAACGAGAGCAGTGTGTCCTCGGGGCTGAAGCGCAGGACGGCTTGGGCGGAGCGGATGTTCGCGACGAAGTTCGCGTGGGAGAGCATGACGCCCTTGGGCTCGCCCGTCGCCCCGCTCGTGTAGATGATGCTCGCGAGATCCCCCTCCTCGACCGCCCGGAGGCCGGCTTCGTACCCGTCGTGGTCGAGCGGGGAGTCGTCGGCCATCGCGAGGACCTGGTCGAAGGAGAGCCACTGGTCGCTGGGCTCCGAGGGAGGGTCCATCACGATCACGGTGAGGTTCGGGACGCGCTCTTTCACCGCTAGGGCCTTGCGAAGCTGGCCCGCGTCGGAGACGACGAGGACGGAGGCCTTCGAGTGCGCGACCGCGTGCTCCACCTGCGGGGCGGAGAGGGAAGTGAAGAGCGGGACGTTCACCGCGCCCAGCGCAAGAAGCCCGAAGTCGGCGATGGGCCACTCAGGCCGGTTCTCGGAGACGATCGAGACGCGTCCGCCGCGCTCGACTCCCAGCGCCGCGAGGCCGCGCGCGAAGCATTCCACGCGTTGAGCGAGTTCGCCATAGGTGATGGTTCGCCACTCCCCGCGCGCCTTGTGCACGAGAGCCGGAAGTCGGTTGTGGCGCTGCGCGGACTCCTGAAACAGCGTGTTGAGAGTGCCTGGCATGGATCGTTGGCTGCGCTCCCGTCCGTACGGATGAACAGCCGGACTTTCGGCGCGGTCTCGCGGGGCCCTTCACCGGAGGTCAGACCGGCCGCCCGCCGAAGTGTTGGCGCGGACAAGCGCGCGCCTCGCGCACCTGGACGGAAGGACGGACTCCGACGATGGCAGAGCCCGCTCGCGACGCCACCCAGGACCAGCGGACCGGAGAAGTGCAGCTCTCGCGTGACATGACGATGTTCCAGGTGTTGATGATCGGGATCGGCGCGATGATCGGCGCCGGCATCTTCGTTCTGACCGGCACCGCGGCGGGTCAAGCCGGCCCGGGAGTGCTTCTCGCTTTCGCCCTGAACGGCTGCATCGCTTTCCTGACGGCGTTCGTGTACGCCGAGATGGGCTCCATGATGCCGGCGGCGGGCGGGGGCTACGTCTGGACCCAGCACGGCGTCGGGGGCCTGCCCGCCTTCGTTACGGGTTGGATCTCCTGGTTCGGACACTCCGTGGCCTGCAGCCTCTACGCCATCGGCTTCGGCCACTATCTTGGCGCGGCGCTCGGCGCGGAGACCGGCCGAGTGCTGGGCCTGCAAAGCGAGGTCTTCGCGAAGATGGCTGCGGCCGGCGCGATTCTGCTGTTCGGTTACGTGAACTTCCGGGGCTCCTCGGAGACCGGAAAGGTCGGCGTCTTCATCACCGTCGGCAAGCTGGCCGTGCTGGGCCTCTTCATCGTCTCTGGCCTCTGGGCGCTGCGCGGCCAGCCCGACTGGAGCGCGGGCTTCACCCCGTTCTTGCCCGAGGGCTTCGGCGGGGTCTTCGCGGCGATGGGGGTCATCTACATCGCCTTCCAGGGCTACGAGATCGTCGCCCAGTGCGGGGAGGAGGTCGTGAATCCCGAGCGCAACATTCCGCGCGCGATCCTCTGGTCGGTCGGGATCGTGCTGGCCGTCTACCTGCTGATCGCGTTCGTCTCAATCGGAGCGGTCGCCGGCCCCGATGGAATGCCATCGTGGGCTTACCTCGGTCAACTGAAAGAACTCGGCATCGTCGAGGCCGCGCGGCAGTTCATGTTCGGCGGGCCCGCGATCGGCGGGTTCCTCCTGCTGTTCGGCGGCCTTGTCTCCACGATCTCCGCGCTCAACGCCACGATCTACTCCTCGTCCCGGGTCTCCTTCGCGATGGGGAGGGACGCCAATCTGCCCCACGCGTTCGCCGAGGTGCACTCCACGCGGCGGACCCCCCATCGAGCCATCCAGGTCTCGCTCGCGATCATCGTCTCGATGGCCGTGCTGTTCCCGCTCGAGGACGTCGCGAGCGCGGCGGACATCATGTTCCTCCTGCTCTTCCTCATGGTGAACGCGACCGCTCTGGTGCTCCGCAAGCGCCGGCCGGACCTGAAGCGGCCCTTCCGTGCGCCGTGGTTCCCGGTGCTGCCGATTCTGGCGATCCTCCTGCAGTTCGCTCTCGCGGCGCATCTTTTCACCGTGAGCCGAACGGCTTGGTACGTGAGCGCCGTGTGGCTCGCGGCGGGAGCGGTCCTCTTCTTCTCCTTCTCCCGTTCCCGACAGAAGGGCCTGAGCCTCACGCCCGTCGCCGCGCGGCGCGCGATCGTGGACCACCGCGAGTACGAGGTGCTGGCGCCGACCGCGCACCCGGAGCGCATGCCGAAGCTGGTGGGCGTCGCGAACGCAATCGCCGCCTTCCACCAGGGGCAGGTCGCGCTCCTGAACGTCATCCGCGTGCCGGAGCAGGCCCCGCTCTCGACCGGCGAGCAGCAAGTGCCCGACGCCGAGGCCTTTCTCCGCGAGGCGGCGGCTCTCTGTGAGCGCGACCACGTCGCGTCGCACTCCGTCATCCGCATCGCGCACCACCCGCATCAGGCGATCCTGGACACCATCGAGGAGGAGCGTCCAAACCTCCTGGTGCTCGGCTGGCGCGGATGGACCCCCGACAGCCGCCGGACGCTCGGGGCGACGCTCGACCCAGTCGTGCGCAAGGCGCCATGCGATGTGGCCGTGCTGAGAGCCTCGGTCCCGACGGAGAGTCTTGCGCGCGTGGTCGTGGCGGTCACCGGGAGCCCGCAGGCCGATCTCACCGTCGCCTGCGGCAAGGCGATCGCGAGGTCGCTCGGGATTGAACTCCGGCTGGTCCGCCTCTCGGACGCGAGCGTCGACCCCGAATCGGCCCCGCTCGAGGCCGACGCCCTCTCGGTGCGGTTCCAGCATCGGATCATCCTGCGTCGCTGCGAGACGGTGCTTGGCGGCATCCTCGAGGAGGTCCGACCCGATGACCTCCTGGTGCTTGGCGCGAGTTGGGACTCGCTCGTCGTCCAGCGGCTGCACGGGAGCTTCCATCAGACGGTCGCGAACTCCGTGCCCTGCTCGATCCTCCTGGTGCGCAAGTACCCGGGCCACATGCGCACCTGGCTCAAGGAACTCTTCATCCCGATGGATGAGAGTGAGTTCAGGTGAGGATCGAGCGCGAATGCGGAAGGGCGTATTCGGCCGCTCCAGGGCCTCGTGCTCTCTGGACGTGGTTGGGCTGCGCTCGCCCCCTCACTCGTACACGAACCACGCGGTCGCGCCGCAGGGCCGGTCCGAGACGACGCGCACCCAGTGGGCCGAGAACCAGGCGGGGAAGACGTGCGTCACGGTCTCCCCTGGCGCGACGGTGAGCGTTGCGTGGCGGCGCCAGCCCGTGTAGTCGAAGCAAACCTCCAGGACGAACGTCACGGGTTCCGAGGAGTCATGCGAGAGTTCCACGCGCTTGCGGTCATACCCCGTCATGAGGTACGGATCGGAGGGCTCGGCGGCCTCGACGGGAGCATCCTTCCAGGGGCCGCCGACTCCTACAGGCTTCCCCATGCGCCAGAGGTCGTCGACATTCCCGAACCAGAGGCCCGCCTTGCCGTCCTCGGTGGCGACGTAGTGGCCATCCGGCTCGGCGTCCGCTCGTGTCCCGGCGAGCACCAGGAGGCCCCGCCAGGAACAGAAGTCCGTGATGCGCTTCCGGTGGGTGCAGATCGGCTTGACGCGCTCGAGGCCGCCCGATGAGGGCCGCGGGAGTTCGTAGAACGTACCATGGATGTTCATGAGTGAGCGTTCCGTAACGACCTCGCGGATGCCCCTCGGCCAACCGGAGGTGAACGGCTCGTCGTAGCGCGGGTCAGTCTTCGGGAGGCGCCAGCGCCTGCCGCTCTCGTCCGTCATCACGACCGACGCGGCGTCCACGGCGAGATCGGGCTCCCCGAGCGCGAAGTTGGCGCCCAGCCAGTCGCGGGCTTCCGGGTCGTCGGTCGGGCTCAGCGTGAGGTTCGCGCCCGCCTCGTAGTAGCCCGCCTCGGTGAGGAAGTGGAGCGTCCCGAGATCGCCCCCGCGCGGCCGTACGATGCCCCCGACCTCGGCGCCCTCGTCGTCGATGCCCGCGAGCCCATCGAACGAGAGCGGGACCTCGCGCGAGCCCCGGGCCACGCGCGCTCGGTAGCTCGAGGACAGGTGGAAGTAGGCGCTCACACCGTACGAGGCGTCCCTCGGAACGAGCCGGATCCACTCCGCCCGCCACGCACGGGGAATCTCAAGAGGCCTGTATCCGCCAGCCGGAAGCACGACGGTCTCGAGCGTGCGCCACGCGCCATTCCCACCGGTGTCCGCCTGGACTTCCACACTCAGCGGGTACTGCGCGACATGCGCGAGGTGAAGCGTCACGCGCTCGAAGCCAGCCACAAGGAACGGGTCCGAGGGTTCGCCCGACTCGACCGAGTCCCCGACCCACACTCCGCCCCACCCGGCCGGCTCACCGAAGTTGCGGAGGTCGTCCATCGTCCCGAACCAGAGGTTCGAGGAAGGCTGGCTCACGAAGCGGTTCTCGAAACGGCTCGCGTCATTGCAGCCCATCACGATGCGGCCGTTCCAGGCGCAGTAGTCCACGGGCATCTTCTCATAGCAGGCGATCGGGCGGAGCCCCGAGGCGTCCGAGACGCTGAACGTCCGCGGGAACTCCCAGAAGAGACCGTGCATGTGCATGAGGAGCGCACCGTCGGTGACCTCGCGGATGCGCGGCCATTCCGTGTACCAGCCGTGGCCGGCATCGTGGGTGTAGCTGCCCTTGGGGAGGCGGTAGGTGCGCCACTCGCCCGCTTCGAGGAGCTTCAGGATGACCGAGCGCTTGTCCCAGCCGAGGCACCAGAGGCGACCGTCGGGCTTCCCGCCACCGATGCCGTCCGGCCCGGTCACCTCGGTGAACTGCGCCCTCTCGACGACGCGCCACTCGCCCTCCACGCACTCCGCGAGCACGCCCGTGTCGCTGCCCGGCGCCCATCCGCGCTCGCCGTTGTTCGAGTACACGATCCGCCCCTGGGCGGTGTAACCGCCTTTCGCGTGCGTGCCGGGCATGGGGATGCTGTCGGTGTCGTGGAGCTGGGTGGCTTCCAGTGTGCGCACATCGACCTCGTAGAGTTCTTCCTCCATGCCGAGGAGGTAGATCCGGTGCTGCGGGTCCCTGAGATGTCGCAGCGTTGCCGTGAGGCGTCCATGCACGACCGTGGGATCGAGCGCACGCACCGCTCCGCCCGAGTCGATCAGATAGGGGCCGATGCTGAGTTGCCCCGACTCGCGGTGGATCATCCGGTTCGCGTGGGTGCCCCCGACCGACGCGGGATGCACGTGCAGGAGCAGGTCGTCCTCCAGCCAG
>CAZCER010000088.1:11320-11613 GCA_964497385.1 uncultured Armatimonadia bacterium
CGGGCGCCTCGCGCTGGCGGCCGCGAGCTACGAGCGGTCGTCCGACCCGCGCGGCTCGTGGGGCGGGTACGTCAGGAACCAGAGCCTCCCCGCCCAGTCGGCAACCGCTCCGACGCCGCACTCGTCGCTTGAGTTCGTGACCGCGAGATGCGGGTAGACGCCGCTCACACGCAGGTGCTCGTCCATGGCCCTAACCCCTTCCGCCCCACACGCTCCGCAGGCCGCCGCCACGCACAGCACAGCCAGGCGGCGCCAGTCTCGTCGCGCCAGTCGCATGGAGATCCTCCTCGCCG
>CAZCER010000089.1:0-4191 GCA_964497385.1 uncultured Armatimonadia bacterium
GTCCATGGCCGAGTACGGCTATCCCCCAAGCGTTCGCGAGAT
Source organism: uncultured Armatimonadia bacterium (assembly GCA_964497385.1). Classification (GTDB taxonomy): domain Bacteria; phylum Armatimonadota; class Zipacnadia; order UBA1398; family UBA1398; genus CAZCER01. Next base: position 43 of record CAZCER010000089.1, read on the forward strand.
CGGCGAACGGATGGGTCTGAGTTCCAGTTGCACTGTCCAGAGACACCTCGAGGCGCTCATCGCCAAAGGCTATCTCCGGCGCATCGGCAGCAAGGCTCGGACGATCGAGATCGTAGACGATGAGACGCCGCTCCGCGATGACAAGGTGCTCCGCATCCCCGTGGTCGGTCGCGTGGCCGCCGGCCAGCCGGTGCTCGCCGAGCAGCACATCGACGGCTACGTCCCCGTCGGCAGAGATCTGCTCGATGACGGGACCCACTTCGCGCTGAGCGTCAAAGGCGACTCGATGATCGGAGCCGGCCTCTTCGAGGGCGACACGGTGATCGTCCGCCAGCAGGACACCGCTCGCACCGGTGACGTCGTCGTCGCCCTGATCGACGGCGAAGAGGCGACCGTGAAGCGCTTCATCCTCGAGAAGAAGCGCGTCTGCCTCAAGCCTGAAAACCCAACCATGAAGCCGTTCTATCCCGACGACGTGAAGGTCCTCGGGAGGGTCGTGCTTTCCATCCGCAAGTTCTAGCGCGGAAGGCCGGAGCGGGTGCGAGCGGGAATCGCCAGATCCATGCAAACCGACTGCACCCCTGCGCCGAGGATCGCTCCACCGAGACCGCAGGCGGCCGTCTTCGACTTCGACGGCACCCTGGCGCGTCTGACGATCGACTTCGACGCCATGCGCCGCGCGGTGGTCGAGCGACTGGCCGATGCGGGCCTCGGCGACTATGCGCGTTCGGACCGCCCCGTGCTCGAGATGATCGCCGACGCATGCGCCGCGCTTGAGCCGCCGGCGTGCGAGGACCTTCGTTCCGCGTGCGTGCGCGAGGTGGAGCGCATCGAGGTCGACGCGGCCCGCCATGCTTCCTTGCTCCCGGGGGTGCGCGAGGCGCTGGCCAAGCTCCGCGCGGAGCGCGTCCGAGTCGGCGTCATCACACGCAATTGCCGGGCCGCCGTGCTTCTCGCCGGGCCCGATATCCTGGAGCGCGTCGACGCCCTTGTCGCCCGTGAGGACACGCCCTCCGTCAAGCCCGATCCCGCGCACGTCACGACCTGCCTCCATCTGCTCGGAGCCCTCGATGGGCGCGTCGCCGTCGTCGGCGACCACCCGATGGACATGGAGACCGCGTTGGCCGGCGGCTGGCGCGGCTTCGGCGTGTTGAGCGGCGCCGGGAACCTGCGGACCCTGTACGACGCCGGGGCCGAGGCCGTCTACGCGGATGTACCCGAGTTCGTGGCGGCCGTGCTCTCCGCGGTGGAGCGCGCATGAGCGCCTCCCTCCCTGTGGGCAAGGTCCCGCCCGCGCTTCTCAGAGCCTGTCTTGCGCTCTGCCCCACCTCGGCCCCGGACGTGCTCCTCGGCCCTTCAACCGGCGAAGACGCGGCCGTCATCCGCACGGCCGAGGCTCTCGCGTCGGTCACCGTCGATCCAATCACCTTCGCGACCGACCGCCTCGGCTGGTACGCCGTCCATGTCGCCGCGAACGACATCGCGACCCGTGGGCACGAGCCCCGCTGGCTGCTGCTGACGCTCCTGATGCCCCCGGGGACGACTGAAGACGACTGCCTCACCGTGTTCCGGCAGACGGGTGAGGCTTGCTCGGGGCTTGGCGTGGCCCTCATCGGCGGGCACACCGAGGTCACGCCGTCGGTGACCAGGCCGGTTGTCTCGGCGACCATGATTGGCTCGACGGCGGGCGACGCGTTCCTCACCACCGGCGGCGTTCATCTCGGTGACCAGGTCCTTCTCACCGGCGGATGCGGGATCGAAGGAACGGCGATCCTCGCGAGGCAGTTCGGCGCTCGCCTCCGGGCGGCCGGAGTCGATGACGCGACCCTCGCGCGAGCGGTCGCCTATCTCGACGACCCGGGGATCGACGTCACGCGCGTCGCCCGCGCCGCTCGCTCCGCGGCGGGCGTCCACGCCATGCACGACCCGACGGAGGGAGGAGTCGCCTGCGCTCTGGGGGAACTCGCACTTGCGTCCGGATTCGCGCTGAGCGTGGACCCAGACGCTCTGCTTGTACGGGAGGAGACGCGCGCGGTCTGCGCCCCGCTTGGGATTGACCCGCACGGGCTGATCGCCTCCGGCGCGTTGCTTGTGGCGTGCTCCCCCGATGCGACTGAGGCCGTCGCCAGAGCGATTCGAGCGAGCGGCGCGTGCTGCTCCGTCGTGGCCCGTGCGACCAGCGGGCCGCCCGCGCTCCGGCGTGCGGACACCGGTAAGGAACTGCCCTGGAGCCATCGGGATGAGTTGGCCAGGGCCCTAGACTCGCTAACCACAGGGGAGGAAGCCTAGTGCCTGGCATCGAGGGGCGACAGAGGCTGGGGCGCACAGCCCTTATCTGCGGGACGGGTCCGTTCGCCGCGCTTGCGGCAGGCGGCGAGAGTCTGACGTGCGACACGCACTGGGGCTCGGTTGATCTGGCTCGGGTGGACTTCGGCGAGTCCGAGGTGATCGTAGTCTTGCGGCATGGTCGGGGCGCCTCCGTCGTCGCCCCGCGCGTGAACTACCGCGCCATCATCGCGGGACTTGCGAAACAGGGCGTGGAGAACGTCATCGCGCTCAACGCCGTCGGTGGGATCGCCTCGCACGCAAACCCGGGGAGCGCCCTCATTCCCGACCAGTTCCTGGACTTCACGCGCAACCGCCCCGCGACGTTCTACGACGCCGAGGGCGACCCGCCGGTCCACGTCGACATGACCGTCCCGTACTGCCCGCGGCACCGCCGCCTGCTGCGCGAATCCTGCGCCTCGGTGGGGATGCCCTTCACATCGACGGGCACCTACGTCTGCGCCGAGGGGCCGCGGTACGAGACCGCGGCGGAGATCACCATGTTCGCCAGACTGGGCGGCGACGTGGTCGGCATGACCGGCGTCCCTGAGGTCGTGCTCGCCCGCGAGGCCGGCATGTGCTACGCGTCGCTCTGCGTGGTTTCGAACAACGCGGCCGGCATCGGGCCGCAGGAGCGGCTCCGCGACGGAGACGTCAGAGAAGCCATGGCCAAGGCGTACGACCAGATCAAGGCCGTGTTGGACGAAGCCCTCCCGCGGGTTCAGGACGATGCGGCCTGCGAGTGCCGGGCCTTCGCGCCGTAACGACCACCCGAGGAAGCGGCTGGGGCGGGTCACCGAGCCCGCCGCTTGCTGTCCCCGCGCCCTCTATGTGTTCGGCCAGTCCGGCGTGAACCCGGCGGCCGCGCGCGCCCTGGGCTCCACCTGCTCCGCGATCCAACTCTCCCCGCCGGACGGCTCGAGCCCGGTGCTTAGGAACCAGTGCTCGACGTGCGTGAGGGTGTCGCCCGGCTCGAGGGTCCGCAGCGGGCTGAGGGTCTCGAGTTCCAGCATGTTGGGGTCGCTGTTCGTGTAGGTCTCGACCGAGCATCCTCCGTCCGGATACGCCGCGCCCTCCTCGTGCTGGAACCGCTTCAGGAAGCAGTTCGCGTCCCGAACGTAGGCGGCCCATCCGTCACTCGCGCTGACGCCGAGCTTGAAGGCGCTGGTTGCGCTCGCCGAGTGCCGCAACGTGATGTACCGCGAGCCCCAAGTCACGCGGGGGTCCGTCATGTCGGCGTAGGGCCAGAGGGTGATGGTGCGGTTGGGCAGCAGCCCATCCGGATGCGACTTGGTCGGCTGCGGAATGACGGCCTGCCCGCCGGGCGCCATCACGGAAAGCGCCCAGGCGGCGAGGCGCACGGCCCACACGCCTTCATTGCGCAGACGGTGCGTCACGCGCACGTAGGGCTCGCACGCCGAGATCTGAACATCGATCTCCTTGCGCATCCCCGTCATGGGCTCAACCGCTTGCGTGAGCCGCACCCCGTTCGGAACCTCGGCCACGCCGACCGGTTCGTTGTCCGGGCCGTAGCTGCGAGGCATGGCCTCGGGGGCGTGCCAGAGCCGGTGCCCGCCGATCAGGCGCCACTCGTCGCCCCCGAGCTTCCCCTGGTCCTCTGGCTTCTCCCAGAACTCGTTCCGCTCGCCCAGGAAACCGATGCGCAGGATGCGCGGGCCGATCACCGTGCTCGCGATGACGTCGATCTTGGGGTTCGAGAGCCGAATGCACTCCGGCCAACCGTTGAACTCGACGCGTTCCAAAGTGCGTCCCCTCCTCGGGATGGACTCACAGGTCGAAGATGACCTCGGCCCGGTAGCCGTC
>CAZCER010000089.1:4291-11580 GCA_964497385.1 uncultured Armatimonadia bacterium
GTCGTGAACAGCTCGGACAGGCTTCCGCCGCGCACCTCTACCCGCAGGTCCGCGGTGTGTTCGAGGATCCGGAAGCCCTCAGGCGGCATAGTCGAAGGATTCCACGTTCGGACCGGACGCACCTGCGAGAGGGAGGGCTAGCCGGGGCCCCGCTTGTCGCGCCCGACTGAGCGGCTGTGGGGACCCTCGCGGACCGTGCATCCGCCCGACCAAACCCCGAGCGCGCCAGGATGCCCGCGCTCCCAAACGACACGCCGCCCCGGCCGGAACCGGGGCGGCGCTGGTGTGTTCGTGCTGACGAGTGTCTGCCTAGCCCTCGTCGCCGTTCTCGGAGTCGAGGCCGAGGGTCGGCGCGGAGTCCTCCACCTCGAAGTCGTCGTCGGCTCCCGGCACCATGTCGGTCTCGGGCTCATCCTGCTCCTTGATGACCTTCGCGACGCTCGCGGCGAAGTCACCGTCATTCATGCGGACGAGGATGACGCCCTGCGCGGACCGGCCCGTCACCCGGATGTTCTTGGTCGGGAAGCGGACCATCTGGCCCTTCGCGGTGACGATGAACATCTGGTCGTCCTCATCCACGACTTCGCAGCCGATGGCCGGACCGGTCTTCTCCGTCACACTGAGGGTCTTGATCCCGATCCCGCCGCGCGACTGCGCGCGGTACTCGGAGAACGGCGTGCGCTTGCCGTAGCCGTTCTGGGAGCAGATCAGCACGTCTTTCTCGGGCTCGACCACCGCGCACCCTACGACCCGGTCGCCCTCGCGCAGCTTCATGCCCTTCACGCCGCCGGCGCCGCGACCCATCGCGCGTACCTCCGACTCGTGGAAACGAATCGACATGCCGTCGTTCGAGACGAGGATGAGTTCCCGCTCGCCGTCGGTCCAGAGCACCCACCGCAGGCAGTCGCCCTCCTGGATGTTCATGGCGATGATCCCGCGCGACTTGAGCGGCGTGTTGTAGTCCTGAAGGGCGGTCTTCTTCACGGTGCCCTTCTCCGTGACCATCACGAGGTAGCCGCCCTGCGCGAAGTCGTCAACGGAGATGGTCGCCGTGACCTTCTCCCCACGCTCCGTCGGGATGAGGTTCACGAGGGCCGTGCCGCGGGACTCGCGCTTGGCGAGAGGCACCTCGAAGGCGCGCAGCCGGTAGATGCGCCCCTGGTCGGTGAAGAACAAGAGGATGCTGTGCGTCGAGGCCACGAAGAGGTTCGAGATGTCGTCCTCTTCCTTCTTCGTGAGTCCGATCACGCCCTTGCCGCCCCGATGCCGCACGCGGTACGTCGCCACGGGCAGGCGCTTCACATAGCCGTCACGGGTCATGGTGACGACCATGTTCTCCTGCTGGATGAGGTCCTCGATCGAGATGTCGTCGGCCTCAACCGGGCGGATCTCGGTCTTCCGTGCGTCGCCGTGCCGCTTGCGGAGGTCGCCGAGGTCGTCCTTGATGAGTTCGTAGACGCGGTGCGGCTTCTCGAGGATCTCCTTCAGGTAGGCGATCTCCAGCATGAGCTTGTCGTACTCGTCCTGGATCTTCTGCCGTTCGAGCTGCGTGAGGCGGCTGAGCGTGAGGTCGAGGATCGCCTGAGCCTGCTTCTCGGAGAAGTCGAAGGGGGGCTCCTGCAGAGCGGCCTTGGCCGTCGCCGGCGACTCGGAGTTCCGGATCGTCTGGATGATGAGGTCGAGCATATCGAGCGCCCGGAGGAAGCCCTCGAGGATGTGGGCGCGTTCCTCGGCCTTGTTCAGGAGGAAGCGCGTCCGCCGGAGGATGACCTCCTTGCGGTGGTCGACGTAGATCTCGAGCGCCCGCTTCAGCGTAAGCATGCGCGGAACGCCGTCCACGAGGGCGAGCATGTTCGCCGAGAAGTTCGCGCGCAGACGCGTGTGCTTGTAGAGCTGGTTCAGCACGACGTTCGGGATGACTTCGCGCTTGAGTTCGATGACGATCCGCATGCCCTTGCGGTCGGACTCGTCGCGGATGTCGGAGATGCCCTCGATCACCTTCTCGCGCGCGAGGTGGGCGATGTCCTTGACGAGTTGGGCCTTGTTCGTCTGGTAGGGGATCTCGGTGACGATGATCGCCTCGCGCCCCTGGCCGACCGGCTCGATGGCCACGCGCGCCTGCATGGTGATGGCTCCGCGGCCCGTGGTGTAGGCGTCGCGGATGCCCCGCATCCCGAGGATGAGGCCCGCGGTCGGGAAGTCCGGACCGGGGAGGTGCTTCATAAGGCCCTCGATCGTGATCTCGGGATCGTCGATCAGAGCCTCGATCGCGTTGCAGACCTCGGTGACGTTGTGCGTCGGGATGTTCGTGGCCATCCCGACCGCGATGCCCGTGCCGCCGTTGCAGAGAAGCGCCGGGAAGCGCGCGGGAAGGACCGAGGGCTCTTCCGACTCCTCGTCATAGGTCGGCACATGGTCGACCGTGTCCTTGTCGATGTCCGCGAGCATGTCCACGGCCGCGGGAGCCTGGCGGCATTCCGTGTAGCGCATGGCCGCGGGAGGGTCGCCGTCGATCGAGCCGAAGTTCCCCTGCGGGTCGACCATCAGGTACCGCATGGAGAAGTCCTGCCCCATGCGGACCATGGCCGGGTAGACGACCTCGTTGCCGTGAGGGTGGTACGTGCCGCTGACCATACCCGCGACCTTCGCGCACTTCACGTGCCGGCCGCCGGGGGGGAGGTTCATCTCGCCCATGGCGTAGAGGATCCGGCGGTTCGAAGGCTTCTGCCCGTCGCGCGCGTCAGGGAGAGCCCGAGCGAAGATGACGCTCATGGCGTAGGTCATGTAGGACGTGCGCATCTCGCTCGAGATCTCGGCCGGCACGATCTCGCGAGCAACGCGGTCCGGAGCGCTCTCAGGCGTCTTGTCTGGCATGGCTAACGAACTCCTTCATGGGCGGCCCGAACGCCGCCCCGAGACTGAACAGCCGCCTTGCGGGCGCGGACCCTAGAAGTCGAGGTTGGCGACGTCGCGCGCATGGTCCGAGATGAACTCGCGCCGCGGCTCGACAAGGTTGCCCATGAGCACGCTGAAGATCTCGTCCGCCTGCTGGATGTCCTCCAGAGTGACCTGCTTCACGATCCGCGTCTCGGGTTCCATCGTCGTCGCCGCGAGATCGTCCGCGTTCATCTCGCCAAGACCCTTGAAGCGGTAGACCATCCGGCCGCGGCTCGGGAGCTTCTCGAGCAGCGCGTCCCGCTCCTCTTCCGTCAGCGCGTAGTGGGTGTTCCCGCCCTGTTTGACCGAGAAGAGCGGCGGCTGCGCGATGTACACGTGTCCGCGCTGAACGAGCGGCTGCATGTAACGGAAGAAGAAGGTCAACAGCAGTGTGGTGATGTGCGAGCCGTCCACGTCCGCGTCTGTCATGATGATGATGCGGTCGTAGCGGAGCTGCGAGAGGTCGAAGAGGCCGGCGGGCTCCTCCTCGCCGGGCTCGCCGCCGTTGCCGTTCTCCCCGTTCCCGCCGCTCGAGATGCCGGTGCCCAGCGCCGCGATGATGTTCTGGATGACCTCGCTGTTGAGGATGCGGTCCAGTCGCGCCTTCTCGACATTCAAGATCTTGCCGCGGATCGGGAGGATCGCCTGGTAGCGCGAGTTCCGGCCCTGCTTGGCCGGGCCCGCGGCCGAGTCGCCCTCGACGATGAAGAGTTCGCACTCGGACGGGTTGCGAGATTGGCAGTCCCACAGCGTGCCGGGAAGGCTGCCGCCGCCCGAGAGCGCCGACTTCCGCCGCACGAGTTCCGCCTGCTTGCGCGCGGCCTCGCGCGCCTGCTGGGCGATCTGCGAGTGCTTGACGATCTTGCGCCCCTCGGTCGGATGCTCCTCGAACCACGTCGAGAGTCCTTCGCCGACGAGCGAGTTCACGATGCCGTCGACATCGCGGTTCCCGAGCTTGGTCTTCGTCTGCCCCTCGAACTGCGGGTTTGCGAGCTTGACGGAGATGACGGCGGTGAGGCCGTCGCGCGAGTCGTCCCCGGAGAGATTCGCGTCCTTGTCCTTGAGGATCCCCTGGCTCCGACCGTAGGCGTTCACCACGCGGGTGAGGGCGGTGCGAAACCCCGTGACATGCGTTCCACCCTCGACGGTGTTGATGAGGTTGGCGAAGCTCAGGCACGTCTCCTGGTAGTCTTCGTGGTACTGGATCCCGACCTCGACCTCGATGTCCTCTCGCGACGCCGCGATGACGATTGGCTTGTGCAGCGCTTCGCGGGTGGCGTTCAGCGTCTTCACGTAGTCGCTGATGCCTCCCTTGTAGTGGAAGACGTTCGACTTCCCCGTGCGCTGGTCGGTGATCGTGAACTTCGTGCCGCCGGTCAGATAGGCGAGTTCCCGGATGCGGCGCGCGAGGTAGTCGTACTCGAACTCGACCGTCTCGAAGACCTCGGCGTCGGGCTTGATCGTGGTCTTGGTGCCCGTGCCCTTGGCCGGGCCGATGACCTCAACCTCGGTGACCGGCACGCCGCGCTCGTAGCGCTGGCGGTGGCACTTGCCGTCCCGGCGGACCTCGACCTCGAGCCACTCCGAGAGGGCGTTCGTGCACGAGACGCCAACGCCGTGCAGACCGCCGGACACCTTGTACGCCCCGCCGCCGAACTTGCCGCCGGCGTGGAGGACGGTGTGCACGACCTCCAGCGCCGGGCGCTTCTCGGTCGGGTGCATGTCGACCGGGATGCCGCGTCCGTTGTCTTGGACCGTGACCGTGCCGTCCGGGTGAATCACCAGGTCGATCGTGTCGCAGACGCCGGCCAGAACCTCATCGACGCAGTTGTCCACAACTTCGAACACGATGTGGTGCAGTCCGCGGACGGAGGTGTCGCCGATGTACATCGCGGGCCTTTTGCGGACGGCCTCCAGACCCTTCAGGACGCGGATTTGGGATGCGCTATAGCTATCCTTGGGCATTCGTGCCTCCTAGGCAGCAAGTACGCTGCCCGAGCTGCGTGGGACCCTGGCGCTGTCCACTGGCTCTCGGGTGGAACGTGCGAATCGGGGCGGCAAAAGCCCCGGGGAGCGGCTTGGATCGGGCCCCCCCAACGGGGTGCTAATGGACCCCGAACCGGCCGTCTCGGCGGCCGTGTTTTGGGCCCGTATTCCATGTGCTGAGGATACCCATAGAGCCCCGAAAAGTCAAGCAATGGCGCGGTTTTCCGGCCGATAGCTACGCAGCGTCAGGGTAGGTTGACGTTGGAGTAGACCAGCTCCCCCGCCGGGGCGCTCCGGATGGCGGCGCCGCGCAGCCTCGGGGGCTTCAGGCGGCGTCTGTAGTCGCCGGAGCGGGTGGCCCGGGAAAGTCGATCCAGGCGAGGATCTCGAGATCGGGCAGCGGCTCCGGAGCGCCCGGATCCGGCGCTCCGGAGGGAGTGATCAGCGTGAGACTGTGGTCGCCGGTGTCCGGGTGCAAGAGCGCGATGCGAACCCGGCCCACGGCATCGCCCGGCCCGCCGATCTGAACCCCGCCGACGGCCGTGAGGGTCGTCGCATCGATCGCCGGCGCGACCGTCGTGTCGGGGCTGGTCACCGGCGCGCCGGCCGCGCGGGCCAGCGCCGTGGCGGCTTCATCCAGTTCGGGGGCGAACTGACGCACCGCCTCACGCGCGCCGAGCGTCTCGAGGATGTCCGCGAAGCTCTGGCGCTCTTGGAGAGCGGCGTGCCGTATGGGCGCGAGCGCGGCCCTCGGCGTCAGGAGCGAAGCCGGCGTGGCGGCCGCCTCCGAACTGAACACGAATGCGGTGATCCTGCAGGCGTCCAGGCGAATCGGGTCCTGCCCCTCCTCGGGGAGGCTGGAAACCGGCACGAAGGCGCGCAGCCGCGCGCACGCGTCGTAGGTCGACTCGGCCACGATCACGGCGACGCAATCGCTGGAGTTCTCCCCCGCAAGCGCCGCCTTCCCCAACCGCTCGCCTGTCCGATTCGCGCGCAGATGAACCACCGGGGCCCCGTTCAGCTCCACCATAGGCGCGTCCGCGGGTTCCGATGGGTTCGAATCACGCGGGGCGGCTGCGTCCGGATCGGGCGCCAGCCCCCCAAGGGAGCGCCGGATGGCGTCGACCCAGAGCGCGGCCAGGCGGTCCGAGGTGGTTCCGAACTGACGGGCGGTCTCCGCGTCGGCTGTGGCCAGCTTGATGGCTCCTCCGCGGACGACGACGGCGCCCTGGTCGTTCTCGACCCGCAGCGGGCCGTCCGCGCCGTACTGCGCCACGAAGTCATTCAGGCGTTTGGCGGTAATGATCGCGCGCTCGTAGGGGGAGAGATCGCCGAGGGACGCGCGTATCCGCAGAAGAACCACGCCATCGCGGACGACCTGGCCCTCCTCGCGGCCGTCGGGATGATTGGGGCGGGCCCGATAGAGCCCGGGGTGCTCCTCGGGGTCCGCAGGGTCGTCTTCCGCCTGCTCAAACAAGAGAGCCCAGGGAATCGCGGCCCATGCCGCCGATCCCGACCGCGGCGGAGCCAGAAGCCCCGAGTGCAACGACTCGCTCCCGGGAGCCGTCGTGTGTGCGGGCCGGCGCGATGGGCCCGAATCCGTTTCATCCTCTTCTGGGGGTGGGGGCCGAGGATCGGAAGCGGACTGAGCGTCGGACATGCGCGCGACGCTTCCCAGGGCCTCGTCAACGCTCTCACGCCACGCCTCGGCCAAGCGCACGACGGATGACTCGTTCAGGCGAGCCGTCTCGGCGTCCACGGTGACTAGCCGCACGCCGTTCGCGATCACGTGAGCGGCGCCCTCGTCAGCCTCGACGGTCGGGCGAACGCGCGCGCCCTGTTGGGCGACAACGTCGTTGAGGCGTTTGGCGGCGATCAGCGCGCGTTCATAGGCGGACAGCTCGTCGAGAGGGCTGCGCAGGCGCAGAACGACCCGGTCGCCCAGCAGCACCCAGCCCTCTTCCCGATCTCCCGAGCAGCTCGGCTGCGCGCGAAACGGCGGCTCCGCCGGCTCATCGGCTTGTGAGAGGCTCGGCTCCTCGGACGCGGGCTCCGGCACGGGCCTCGCCTCGAGAGGCAGCGACCGCGTGGCGAGGCCCATCGCGACCACCGCGCCACAGGCGGCCGCGCACATCAGGGAGAGGAACCGCCTCACCGGTCTCGCCTCCGAACCAGCCCGATTTCACCCCTCCCCGAGCAGTATAGCATAGGGCGCCGGGCGTCTCCGTCCGGCGCCCCGTGAGCCTCTACAGCTTGTTCGGGTCGATCGTCTTGCCGCCCTCCGAGGCCGACTTCATCGCCGCCAAGGTCGCTGCGAGCGTCTTCATCCCGTTCTCGTAGTCGCTCGGAATGTCGGAGCGGTCTCC